>PMLF01000061.1 GCA_003158755.1 Elusimicrobiota bacterium
GAAAAAAGATACCAATGACAGAAGAATGCCATTGCAAAGGAAACGCATGTTAACCTCCAAAATGACCGGCATTAGATTCCGCGTTTGCGGACTACTTGTTATGTTTGCTCTGGTTCATTCCTGCCCCGATTATTGCAGGGGTGAGGGTGGAGATGGTGGAAATGGAGGGCTGGTCGATATCGTCAAAATCAACCCTCGCATCAAGGTTGAAATGCGTTACGCCACGACGAATAATTTTACTAAAAAAACTCTTTACTCCTTTGATGCCTGTTTCCTTCAAAAACCTGTCGCCATGGCTTTGAGCGAGGTTCAAGACGACCTGGAAAAGGAGGGTTTGGGTCTGATNNCAACGGGAACTGTGGAAGATCATCCCCGATCCGCGCTACGTCGCCGACCCCAAAAAAGGATCCAAACATAACCGAGGAACAGCGGTTGATCTGACTCTTATTGACGCCAATGGTAAGGAATTGGAGATGCCCACGGGGTTTGACGATTTCTCGGAGAGGGCCCATCGAAGCTTCAATGACCTGCCGGAGATTCAAGCCAGGAATCGGAAACGGCTAGCGGACGCCATGCAGGGTAAAGGGTTCGTCGGAACCCCCTCCGAGTGGTGGCATTTTGACTGGGCTGACTGGAAGAATTACCCTGTTTCTGATGACCCGATTCCTCAGGGCCAGCCCAATAGCCATTGAGCCCCCCAGTAATTCATCGATTTCCCTGACGGTGTTCGACAGGTTTTGATCAGTTAGGCGCGCGGGCCATGCAGCCCCCGGTTTTGGGGCGCATGGCCCGCGCGCTTGGGGAAGGGGGGCTTTCGCGGACGGCGGCTTGCGCCCTGCCCCCGTGCCGGCGTAGCCGGCACCTGGCCACGGCCGTTGGACCCGGAGCGCAGACGGGCGACTGGATGGAAGCCTGTTGTGAGCCGTTCAGTGAAACAGAGCGTGAAGCCGTGGGGGGGAGGGGCGCGTTTAAGACGCCGTTAATAGAACCGAGCAGAGTGATGGCATCCTTTCGCGGCCGCCAGGCCGCGTGCCGTTGAAGTGGCTTTTGACTTGTTGTGGTTGTGGTAGTGAAACAGATTCCCCCCTCCCACAAACAGAAATACCCCCCTAGGGTATAGTGCCACGTCCGGCACAGGTTTGGCCCCGACAGGCGGCGAAGCCGCCTGTGCCCCTGGCCGGACTGGCCGCCCCTTCCTCTCCGAATTCCCCGCGCGCGCCGACCCCGAAGGGCACAAAGACAGGACGGACGGGCCGGACAGGGGCGCCCCGCCGACAGGCGGGGCCGGGGCGGTTTTGATCTTGGTTTTGACTTTGGTTTTGGCGGGGCGACGTGGGCCGCCGGGGTTTGGCGGACCGCCGAGCGGCTTTTGTCTGGTGTGGAACCGGACATCGGGGCGGTTTCCGTCACTCCGCCAGCCGGACGACTCCACCGCCAGCGCCAGACGAGCCCGCCTGGCCGCCATAGGGGGGAGGCCATGTGGCCTCCCCTACTGGGATGGGTGTAGAGGGGGGTGCCAACCTTGCTGAACCGGGCCGGGCGGGCGGCCGTGTCTCTCCTCCGGACGAAACAAGGCGGGGGTTTCTGTCCGAGCGCCGGGAAAATTATCTTTTTATCGGATGATGGCGCAGCGCCCGGGTTTTCCATCCAAGCGCCCACGGCGACGATCTCCTGGCCGCTCGACAACCGAGCGCCCGGTTTTTATCCGAAAGCCGGAGCGGGCGCAATCTTTCCCGGTGCGACGGTCCAACCGTCAGCAGCTGGAAAATGGATTTTCGGGCGCAGCATCTACCGTCCAGTCGCGGGGAAGCCAGCCGCCCAACGGGCGGCGGACGGCCGCGCCGGTGCTGCGCGGACGGCCGGCGGCGCGGCGAAGACGCGCCGCCTGGCGTTCGTCGGGTTTTCTCTCCGCCACCGTCGCCGCCGGGATCTCCTCCGGCGCGGCGGTCCTTCCGTCCAATCTCCCCGGTGGCGATCTCCCGCCAGTCCGATCACCGGCCGCCGGTGGTTTCCATCGGATTTCCGCGGTGACCGTCCTCCTCCCGTCCAACGTCCAAGCGCCGGGGGTTTCTCCGGCGGGCTCGGCGGCGATCCCATCCCGTTCGGCGGCCGGACGCGGAGGTCTCCGGCGGCGAAGCCGCCGGTGTCTTGTCTCCGGCGCGGGACGGCGTCCGGTTCACCCGGCGGCGGGCGGCTGTCCATCCTCCGTCCGGACGGACGATGGCGCGGCGTCCGGCGGTGCGAGCCGACGGCCCGAGCTTCCGACGTTACGGCGACAGCGGCGTCTCTCGCTGTCTCTGTCGCTGTTTCTCTCTCGCCGCAGAGAATTGGTTATAGGCGTCACCAATTCAAGATTCAATGAGGGATTCTTCGACAAAAAATGCGCCCCCTCACCCGGCCAGTTTGGCCACCCTCTCCCACGTGGGGGCGAGGGAAACGCAGACGCGACCCGATTGAAGTGCCAAGACAATCGGCAAAGACAATTCTCAGCAGTTTACCGGTTCAGCCGGACGGACGTAGAACTCCCGCGTCAGGCGGAAGTTGTCCCAATAGTTATGGGCGATATTCGGGAAGGAGAAAACGATGGTTTTTGAAACCCCATTAATGGCAACAAAAGAACCGCCCGAATGAAGTAAATTCCGGCGGTTTTTTCGTTTATCAGGGGAACTTTTGCTCTACGCGGAAATAGAGGCCATCGGTCCAGGTGGTTTGGCGTTCCCAAGAATCGATGACCGTTTTTCCGTTCACAACGTCCGAATTGACGTAGTGGGCCTCGCCGGGGTAATACCAATATTGCCGCAAGCCCCCGACCTCGACGGCGCCTCCCTTCCAGAGTCGAACTCCCACTCCCGCCTGACCCTGAAAGACCTCTCCGTAGGAGGTGTCCGTCTTGGCGTCGGCGATTTGAATGTAATAGTTCATGTACGCCAACCAGCGGATGTAGAATCGCCCCGTCCCGTGGGTTCCCGTCAGCCCCACGCCGAAGCCTTCGGCGGATTGCTCGCTGACGTCGTCGAAAACCCCCAGGGAAGATCCCTGGGCGACGAAATCCTTCCGGTGGTCAAAACGGCGGATGATGGACATGTTGAACAGGGCCTCCACCGGCCAGGACTTCACGGCCGCGTGGTATGTCGCCATCGTGTTAATGTACCCGACGTTCAACTGGTCCGTCTGAAAGGTCGTTCCCGGTTTGGAATTGTCGGGGATGGTTTCATTCCCGTAATGCCCGTTGCCGTAGACGCCTGTGTGCATGAGCGAGAATCCCCAATACCCTTTCCGGGTGGGGGTCTGAGTGTATTCGAACAAATACACAGGAGAGTTCTCTCCGCTGAAATGGTCGGCGTAAGTGACCGGGACGTGCTTGGCCTCCGCCTCGTAGCGGATGGAGGCGTTGGGGAGGACGAGGACGCTGAAGTCCCCGGCGACGGAAGGTCCCGCCAAGAAAAAGAGGGCAAGCGTTGTCGCCCAAGCCATCGGACATGCCAATAACCACGGACGGTTAGTAGACATAGGTCAGGGAAATGAAGGGACTGGAAAAATCCGTTTTGTTGTCGGGCAAGGAAGCCGTCGCTTTGCTGATAGGGAGTTCCTTCCCCGCCGGAACGATGATCTCCATTTCTTGTCGGATCCATCCGGCGCCCAGTCGCATTCGGCCGATTTGCCAGCCCGCCTCCAGGCGGGCCGCGTAAAAGAAACCATTGGAATGCATGGAACCTCCGTAATCCTTTATCGCGTTGTGCGTCCAAAAGTAATGCCCGATGGAGAAGTCCATGTCCCAGTAAAAACCGCGGTTCTTGGCGGGAAGGCCCGCCGTGTAGACGCCGAGGTATCCTCCCAGGGCGCAGAGGGCTTCCCTCGCCGTGGACGGGTCCGGGGTTCCCCAATAAGAAATGTCCTTCCTGTTGAAAATCTCGGAAATTCCTTGGCCCCCCGCCAGGACGCCGAACTTGGAATCCTCCAACGGCCGCCGGACGTCGATGTTGATTTCGTTCATGGCGATGCGGGTTTCGCCCGTTTGCTGCTCGTGCAGGGCGGCGAGGCCGTCGGCGCCGTTTTCGAAGGAATAGTAAGGCTTGTTCCTGACGTAGAATATTTGCGCGTCCAAATCCCGGGTGAGGGATTGTTTCCAGCGAAGAGCGAAAGCNNGTCCTTGATCTCCCAGCCGCCGGTGGAATTATCCCGGTAACCGGAGCCTTCCCAATCCAACGCTGCGTTGTTCAAATAATAAAGCGCGACATCGCCCGCCCGAAGGGCGGGAGCGAGAAGCAAGAGGGCCATCGCCAGCCATTTCTTCATAACGGTTTTCCTTTTATCGAGGTTTGCGGATCACGGTCTTCGCCGGCAAAACCATGGACCGGCGGATGTCCCGGATGAAAACTAAAAACAGGAGGATGGAAAAACCGACCCCGTATTTGAACAAGGTCCGGCTGCGGCCGATGACGGCGGCGGCTTCCTCCGCCATTTGGGAGGAGTCGTCGTCCAGGCGCCGGGTGGCGAGCCGGATTTTTTCCTCCGTTTGGGAGGAAATGGGGAGGTATTCCCTCTGGACCATTACGATAGCCTCGGGGCGGCGTCCGCCTTCGACCAAATTGAGGATTTGAAAGCGGAGATAGAACAGGCGCTGGCAGTTGATTTTCACATCGGCCAAATCCGCTTTCGGTCCCCATCCTTGGTCCGCCAGCTTCTCCCAATCGTTGAGCTTCTCAACGAGGGACCGTTGTGTCTGGAAGAGATACATCTTCTCCGCGTCGTC
>PMLF01000081.1 GCA_003158755.1 Elusimicrobiota bacterium
CCGAAGCGAAAAACCTCCCCTCTCCTGCCCCTCCGGTGCACCCTCCCCCGTAAACGGTGGAGGGAAGAAAGACCCCCTGAACGGTTACGATTATTTCAAAAACGAGGAAGGGCCGCTGGGCCTTTGGAAGAAAGGGACGGAAAGGGGGAACGCGGATCAATCTCTGGGAAGCTCTCCGGTTTTGATCAACAGCCGCAGGCTTTCCGGAAGGTAGTCCTTCCCTTCCAGAAAAACCGGCAAGACGGTCGGGTGGCCCTCCACCTGAGTGTCGTTCAGGGCGAAAACCTTGACCCCGTTTTTCGACGAATCGTTGGGCAGGAAAGAAAGGTCCAATACCCGGGGGCCATTTTTTTCCTTCCGTGTCACCGCCGGAACGACGCGGAGGTCCCGTCGCGGCATTTCCTTCAAGGTTTTGATCAACGTTTTGAACGCTTCCCGGTCCCCCTTATCCGCGGCGACGAACACCGTGGAATCCTTCAACTCGTACAGCAGATCGTTCAACTCGTCGAAGGCGGGAGTTTTCGGGAGAGGGAGAACGGCGGCGTCGATGACCAGGGTGGCCGGGAAGGTCCCGGCGGAAGGAGAGGGCGGAGCTCCTCGGTTCATGAGGTTCGACAAACCCATGAGGATGCGCCCCAGATCGCCTGAAAGCCCGTCGACGGAGAACAATACTTGATGGAGCGTCGCCGAGCGGTTCTTGTCGGAGATATTTCTGGCTTTTTGAATTGTTTTGTCGACGATCACCTGGGCGAACCACGTCCCTTGCGTGCCTTCGACGTTGGCCATCCAACGCAGGACCGAAGCCTCGGCGAAGGGTTTCGCTTCCTTGGTCAGGGACAGTTCCATGAAGGCGTTGATGAGGGCGGGAGAAAACTCTTTATGAGCGGGCCGGGCCGGCCATTCTTGGGAGAGGCAAAGCAGGACTCCTTCCGCCGTGCCGCGGGCGACGGCCTGGAGGATTTTGGGAAGGTCCGCCGGGTTTCCGAGGTCCAGGATGTGAATCAAAATGGCGCCCGGTTTGGAGGGAACGGGTTGGACCGTGACGAGGTCAATTCCCTTCTTCGAGGGAGGCGAGCCGGGAAGGACGCTGTTCAGGTAGTCCGCCGAAGTCCGGTACACTTGGACGCGGAACGTGGGTTGGAACGAAAGGATTTGCTCTCCACCCATGTACTGGATGATGGCGTTCCGGTAAGGCCCCGTCCAAAAAGCGTGGGCGAGCCCGTCCCAATCCGCGTCCGACCCCTGGAACGGACGCGGCGGAGTTCCTTCGTCGGCGGCCAAGAAGCCGGCCGCCGTCGAACTCCATCCCTTGCCGGGCGCGTCGAGCCTCAACCCCCGGGTCGATAGGTCGGCGATCAGAAACGCCCTTTTGTATTCGAGGAGGTCCATGAGGCCGAAGGGGTCGATCAAGGGTTGCGAGGGGTGCATGGGGACGCCGATGGAACGGAGGTAATCCGCGGCTTTCGGCTCGGCGTTCACGGCCACACGGAAAAGGTCGTCGGCTTCCGAGGGGGAGGATTCCTTCTCCGAAGAAAAACAGGCGGAGGTAGCTACCAGCAGACAAGTCGTAAGGAAGGCGGCGGAAAAACGTTTCATGCGAGATATAGTAGCGGATGGAAATAAAAACGGTCTTAACAGATTGTAAAAAGGTTGTAAATTAATGGCCGCGCCCTTTTGGCATCCGGCGAAGGATGTCGCGCAAATCGGCGTTGGCGGGATCGAAGCGGATGGCCAATTCGATGGATCGTCGGGCGGAGGGGATGTCCCCGACGTCCATGCTGATGAGGCCCAACGTTTCATGGAGGCGGGGATTGGACGGTTGAATCTCCAGACCCTCCTGCAATATTTTTTGGGCGTCGTCGTAGCGGCCGTCGTCGTAAAGGAGTCGTCCGAGGGTCACATACGCCGGAACGAAAAACGGGTTCTTGCCGACGGCCTGGCGGAGGAAGTCCTCGGCGGCGGGGAAGTCCTCCAGGGACTGGGAGGCCCGCGCGGCCCGCAGAAGCAAGAGTCCGTTGTCCGGCTCCGCCGCCAACGCTTTGCGGTACTCCACCAACGCCGAATGCCATTGCTTCTTGTCGCGCAGGGCGTCTCCCTGACGGAGAAAAGGACGGGCTTCGGAGCCGGGTTGGGGCTCCTTGCCCTCGAAAGAATCGTCCCGGTCCAACGAACCCTTGGCCACCGTCCATGAGCGGCCGTCCAAGGATTTGATCCAGGCGGCTTCCAGTTCCGATTCCTTCATGCCGAGAGTTTGGACGAAGGCTTCCTCCCGGGGCAGGCGGCGAAAAGCGGCCAGGAGCGCCAAAAGTTTTTCTTTCCCATGTTCTTTCAGGAGGAAATCCACCGCGTCCGAGGCTTCAACTTGGGCGAGCAGGACATCGTGCCGGCGGTGGAATCCGTGGATGGACGGTTCCATCCGGGCGAAGGGAATGAGGATCGCTCCGGTCGATGGATTCACCAAAGCGGCCTCGGCGAGGCGGTTCACGTCGGCGGGATTCGGGATGTAATCGCCCTCCCGTCGCCATTCATCTTCCCCCCTCCTCGCCAGCCCTTCTTTCATCCACACGGGAGCCAATCCGCCCGAGAGACGGTCGACGGCGAGCCGATGGAGGGCGCCGGCCGCTTCGTCCAACCACCGATAGCCTCCGGGAACGGCGATGGGAGAAATCAAGTATATCCGTCGGAACTTGGCCACGGACGCCGGGCTCGTCCGTTCCAGGAAATCGGGCGGTACGGCGGCGGCTTGGGCGAAGGACGCGGCGTCGGGCAGGACTTCCACCCGCAACGGCGTCGAAAGGGCCACGCCGTAGAAAGCAGAGGCTTTTTCATACGTTCGTTCCAGGGCGGGGAACGCATACTGGGCGATGAACGCGCTGTCCTTGGGAAGCTGAAGCGTGAACCGGTCCGAGCGCGTTTCCGAGGATTGCGCCTGTCGGGCCGCGAGATCGGCGAGATATTTTTTCTGGGACGTCGTCCATGGGTCCGGTTTTTCCACCAGTTCCAACGCTTGCAGGGCCCCGGCCGCGTTGCCGTGGTAGAACTCCACTTGGCTGTGAAGCTTGTTCACGAGGTCGGCCTGTTTTTCGGGAAGGGAGTTCGCGAAAGCGACGACGTCGGCGTCCTCCCACGCCTCCAGAAGAAAACCCGAAAGCGCGACGGGTTGGGACGAGTTGACGAGAGCTTTCGTCGGATCCTGAAGGGACTCGAACGTAGGAGCGGCGACATCGGCCGCGGCCAAGGCCGCGGGAATAAATAGGAGGAAGGCGGTTTTTCGCATGGAGAGATTTTACTTCTTCCAGCGCTTGAAATATTCCTCGATCAGTCCGCGGTCGCGGGAAGGATATTTTTCCTCGAGGGCGCGCAGCAGGTCCTCGCGGAATTCTTTGGGCGGGCGGTAGTCCTCCACGCGGGGGAGACGGGTGGGGCCCGTATTCGATCCGAATATGGGAGCGCCGCCCGGCATCGATCCTTTAGCGGACCCTTTGGCAAACAAGGATTGTCCAAATCCCTGTCCCGATCCTTCCATGGAATCCCGGCTTTGCCGGAGGAGCCGAAGAGCCTCTTCTTCCGCCGGGAGGGCCGCCGGAAGGTCCGCGTTTCCCAAGGACGTCGCGGCACGGCCCATCGAATCCTCCGCTTCGCGGACGCGCCGGGAAACGTCGGCGGGCAAAAGCAGGGTTCGCCGGCCGAGGCCGTCGAGGGATTCCCGCAGCCGCGTCGTGTCCCGGCGCAGGGCGTCTTCATCCTCCCCCTGGGCGGAGAGGGCTCGGGCGTCTTCGGCGGTGAACGAAGGCGTCGTCGGGGCGGGTTGGGTGGAGCCGATCACCGCTTCCTGTTCTTTTTTAAGGCGAAGGAAGGCGGCGTCCCGAACGCTTTGGGCGCGGGAGGTCAGGTCTTCCTGCCGGTCGGCGAGGGCGCGGAGAGTTTCTTGGATTCCTTTGAAGGCCTCCGCCAGACCGCTCGGCAGGCCGCCGTCGGCGGCGTCCGACGATGCCGCGCGGGAGAGAATGTCTTTAAGCGCCCGGGCTTGCTCGAGAAATCGTTGGGCGGCTGCGCGGGCGGCGTCTTTATCCCCCCTCTTCAGCGCCTCGTGCACGGCGGCCAAGGACCCCGCCATGTCTTCCATATGAAGGACGCGGCTCGGGTCCTGGTTCGGCGGGACGCCGGGAAGGAAGCCCGGCATTTTCTGAAGCGCCTGGGCCACCTCCCGCAAAGATTCCATCGCCTCGCGAAGGATTTCCTCGACGGCGGCATCGGAAGCGGAGAGTGCCTGTTCCAATTCCTTAGCCGCGTCGACCAAATCGTCACGGGAAGCCAGAGATCGGGCGCGGGCCGCTTTCTGGGCGGATTCCGAGGCGCCGGCCACGCGGTCGATCCCGGCGATGACTTCGTCCAAGCCTTGGGCGGCGCCTGGTTTATCCCGCCGGGACAGGGCATCGGAGGCCCTGGGAATCGCTTCCGAAAGAATGTCCCTCAGCGCTTTGGCTGCCGCCCGGTGCTCCGCGGTCAGCCACGGGTCGGCGCCCGGGTCCGATTCCATTTTCCGCACGATCCCTTCCAGTTTTTCGGTGAGTTCCCGCAAGCCGTCCGAGGCCAGCCGCTGGCGGGAGACGACCTCGTCCCACGCCGGCGCTTCGCCGTTCATTTTTTCGCGCAACAGGGATTCGTCCGTCCGGGCCGCCAAGAGGGATTCCCGCCAATGCTCCAACGCCTCGTCCGTTCGGCGTCGTTCCTCTTCCCGATTCGACGAGGAAAGGATGAAGGACGCGCTTCGGGCCGTCCCCGGACGGTCGGGGTTGTTGTCGCGCGCCTCGATGAAACCCTCGATGCGGCCCCCGTCGGGGGCGCCCAACCGTCGGGGGACCAGCGAAAACTCCCGCAAGCCCGGCTCCGGCGGAAGGATTAATTCCTTTGGTTCCCCCTCATTGATCCGGATAAGAAGCCGGACCGAGGAAAGGCCGTAATCGTCTTCGGCGTCATAGAGGATGGGAACTCGCGCCCGGATTTCCGCGGAGGTTTCGCCTTCCGGCGACAGGAGGTTCACCCGCGGCGGTTCATCCGGCAAGGCTTCGAAAGCGAACAACGTTTCGGAGGCGTTTCCCTCTGCGTCCGTGAAGCGCATCGGCCAGGGGCCGCTCCGTCGGAGGACCGCGCGGAACCGGATCCTTCGTCCTCCCTCGATGGAAACGGGGACCGGGTTCCCGGCGCCGTCTGAAAGGCTTGCCTCGCGAACCGGATGATCCAAAAGACCTTCGGCCTCGACGACCGAACCGGCGGGGGCGCGAAGAGCCAAAACATTTTTCCACGTCTCTTCCGGCAGGCCCGTGTAGGCCGGGGGACGGACTTTCAGGAGGATGTTTTCGAAGGCCGGCGGCAAGAAGACGGAAATCCGAAACGTCGCCGTCCGCAGGGCGCCGCGCCGGACGCGGTAATCAAGAGGCTCGACCACCCGCTCCAACTCGAGTTGGAACGATCCGTCGGGAGCGGGCGCAAGGGAACGATCTTCCCACGGGCCGTTCTTTTCCCGGACCTGGAGGATCGGGGCGGCGGAAGGATCCCGAGGACGGACGGAGACGACGACGTCGCCTCCCGACGGAATCCGCGCGTTTCCGGGGGACAACTCCGTCCACGTTGTTTCCGCACCCCAGGGCCACAGGGATCGCTGCAGGGGTTGCCGAGCGGCTTCCGGAGCGAAAAGGAACGCCGTCGCCGTGAAGACGGCCAACGCCGCCGCCGTGATCGTTCGGCGGAACCATCCGGCGGGGCGCAAAGAACGTCGCGGGTGGAATAGACTCCAGTTCTTCTCAATGGATTCGATTTCGAGGCGAAGGAACGGCCCGGCGTCCGCCGGCGGATTTTTCATCAGTTCCCATAAGTTCAGGAGGCGGTCGGGAAGAGGCAGGGGCGACCCCAGGTTTCGAGCCACTTCCCGACGGGTAAGACCCATCCGGCCGGATTTCTTGACCGCCAGGAACGCCGCCGCGATTACGGCGGCCGCGAAGAACGCCCGGCGTTGTTCGACGGGCGATGGGCGCAGGGTTTCCCAAAAGACGAGGAGGGCGGCGATGGCGAGGAACCGGAAGAAAAAGCGTCCGGCGAGGTCCGTGAAAAAATAGAACGAACGCCAGGCCAACCCTCGTCGCAAGAGGGTGTCCAACCTTCGTTTCATGGGTGCCCCCGCCAACGGCGGAACGTCCACTCCGCGAGGAGGAGACCCAAGAGGAGGACGATCGTCCAGGGTCCCGCCAGGGGAATTCTCCGGTCCGTTTCCCAGCTGATCTCTTCCAGGTTTTTGGAAACCCAGGCGTCGTTGAAACCGCTCAAGGGAGTGAAGCGGCCTCCGCTCGATCGCGACATTTCCGACAGGAAGGCGAAATCCGGGGAGACGTCCCTCGATTCATCCCACGAGCGTCCGACTTGGAGAAGTCCCGTTGTTTCGCCCGCCGATCGGCCGCCGCGCCGGGCCCGGGCCGTAAGCCGTATTTCGCCGGGCGCGTTGAAGAGGACGGACGCCGCGTATTCGCCGTCTCCCACGGGGTCCATGGGAAGTTCCCGGCGGCGGCCGTCGCCGTCGACGATTCCTAGTTTTATTTCCGCCCCCGAAAGGGGTTTGCCGGTTTCGTCCCGGCCGAAGGCCCGGACGACGGTTTCTTGCCCGGGCGCGGCTCCGTCGGGAGGAAGTTCCAGCCGGAGGCGCGAGGACTCTTCTCCGCCCACGAGCCAGGAAAGGGCGCGGCTCCAGAATCGGGCGTAAGGGCCCGTGGCTCCGCCCAAGGCCCAACGCCATGTGGTGAGTTCGGCCACGGCCATCACCCGGCCCTTGCCGGTTCGTAGGGAAGCCGCCCAGGGGCGCGCGGCGCCGTCGACGGCAGCGCCCAGGATCGGCACGGCGCCGGGCCTCAAGGCGGCGGGGAACCAGCCGTCGCCGATTATTGTCGGCAAGGTCGACCAGGATTCTCCTTCGTCCAAGGCGGTTAAAGGGAGGTCCGGAAGGAGCGGCGCCGCGCGGAAATTTGTCGGTGCCGGTACGGGTGGACGGTCGAGAAAAAACGGGATCAACGGTTCCATGGGGGACCCGTGATAGGGACTGGAAGGCGCGAAGGAGCTCCCTTCTCCGGCGATGAGGAAGCCACCGCCCTTCTCCACGAAGCGCCGGAGGGCCTCCATTCCCGGAGTCCCGATGCCGAACCGGTTGAAGGAGAAGTCCTCGAAGAGGACGGCGTCGAAATCGGACAACCCTCCCAGGAGTTTCGCCTGATCCGGGAAAGGGATGAGGGAGAGTTCCCGGTCCGGGACCGTCAATAGGTTTTCGGCGTTTCGGAGGATCACGAAGGAGATCAATTCGCAGGTGGGATCGCTCTTGATCTGCTGGCGCAAGAAGGCATAGTGGGGACCCGGTCGACCGCAGATGTATAGGATGCGCCGCCGGTCCCGGGCCACGTCGACGGTGAAGGAGACGGAGTTGTTGCGGAGGTTGTTTTCTCCGGCGACGGGGGCCGCGGCGAGTCGAAACGTTTCCAACCCGGTTCGGGAGGGAAGGAACGGGACGGAAACCTCCAGAACCTCTTCCTTGTTCCATGAAGCGGTTGTTCGGCCGACGACTTTCCCCCCTTCAACGACGGTTAGGGACGTGTTTCCCGGAGGAAGTCCCCGAAGGCGTAATCGAACGGCGACTTTCGATTCCGTGTTCTTGAAGGCGAAGGGAGACGCGTGGACGAAATCGACCGCCAGGTCGGGGTGAACGGCGAGGTCTCCCACGCCGATGGCGTAGACGGGGATGCCCCGAGCCGCCAGGAGCGGCAGAGGGTCCCGACCGCCGCCTAAACGGCCGTCGGAAATGAAGAATATTCCTTTGAGGCCCGGCACGTCCGACGAAAGGGAATCGAGGGTCGAAAAATCGGAAAGCGCGTCCCGGGGTTTCGCCTCGCCGGGATCCTCGATCCGATGGAGACCATTCCCCGCTTGAAATAGGACGGGTCGGGCAACGCGGTTCAGAAGGGGCATCCGAAGACCCACCGCGGCAGCGGCGGCTTTCGCGCGGGAGCTTTCCTGATCGGCGTCCTCGACGGCCATGCTGGCGGAGGAATCCAAGACCATCGCCACGGGCGGCCGGGCGGGACGGCGCAAAACGATGGAGGGGCCCGTCAGCAGGAGGATTCCCAGGAGGGTGGCCGCGGCGCGCGCGGCGAAGAGCGGTAAATTCCTTGATCGACGGAAAAGTTGGACGAAGAAAATCAAGAACGCGGCCGCGAGGAGGACGGCCGTCGCCGCTTCAAGGCCCGACAATTCCCTCGCTTCGAGGAGCAGGCGGTTCACGGTTCCAATTTCCTTTTCAGATATTCCTGGTGAATGGCGTCTGTTTTATAAGTGCCCGTGAGGCTGAACATCACCAGGTTCATGAAGAGTTTTTGGGCTTCCCAGCGTTGGGGTTCGCCTCCCGGTTCGCAAGGGAAAAGCCAACCGCCGGCGGGACTGCGAACCCAGGCTCCCTGCAGGTCGTTGGCGCTGTAAACAGCGGCCAGGCGGTCTCCCACCCAGAGCCCTTTCAATGTTTCCGACGCCATCCGCCGTCCCGATGCCCCTCGCAAGAGGAAAAAGGATCGGAACACCGCGTTGTCCGGCGGGATTTCCCGCCAGGCGGCTCCCGGAAAAAAGCGGGCCGGCAGCGCGTCGACGGACCGGGCGAAGGCACCCCCCCGGCTGGCCTCGACGTTGTCCACCAGGAGGAAGCCTCCGTCGGAAATCCAATCCCGCAGGCGAGCGATTTCCTCGTCGGAGAAGGACACCGCGCCGCGGCCCGTGAGGACCAGGAAGGGCGTTTCCAAAAGGGCCGGATCCCGCGCCTCAAGAATGCGCCGGGATGTCCAGGGCCGGATCGAAGTGGTCCGGTCCAACTTCTCCGCCATCTCCGGCCAAAGGTCCCCATAAGGGTCCCACGTGCCGTCGTGGCGGAGGACCGCGAACACGAACCGGTTGCCGGGAGTCTCCTCGGCGGAGAGCCGGAAAAGGGAGAACAGAAATATTGCGGAGATTAGGACCCGTTTCATTTATTCAATTCGCGGGGGCTCCGCCCCCGCACCCCCGCTATATCGGGGGGATTCATCCCCCCGATACCCCCCGACCAGGCGCTACGCCCTGGACCCGTGGCACTTTTCTTTGCTCGTCCAAAGAAAAGTGCCCAAAAGAAACGACGCCCTGACGCCTGGTTTTTGCCTTTTTGGCGGCGGCCCTCATGTGGGGTCCTCAACTGCCCATCGGAGGGGGCGACGGGCCGTTGCCGAGTCCAGAGTCCTCGGCAACCCAGCCCCTTTTCAAAGGGGCGCGCCAAACATGTGCCTTCTAGGCACATGGCGCCCTCCCGCCAAAAAGTCAAAAAC
>PMLF01000253.1 GCA_003158755.1 Elusimicrobiota bacterium
GCTACTGTCCAATTTCAGCGAACCGTCCTGCAGCCAGGCGTTTTCGTCCTCGTTTTCCCCGATGTAGTTGTAGGTGGTGGTGTACGGTTCGGTGTAGGAAGTGCTTCCGTCGATGGACTGCGTGGAAACTTCCGTCGTCGTCGTCTTCATCTTCGCCTGGCCGGCGATGACGATGTAGGTCTGGGTGGACCACGTCTCCGTCACGTTCTGGAAGCTGTCCGTTGTGACGGTGTGAATTTCGTAAGAAACACCCGACGGGGCGACGAAGCCCCCGCCCACGGCCCGTAGATAGGGAGGGTTGCTCCCGTCCAGTTGACCGAGGACCCGGCCGTTGTCCTTGACGAACGTTTTGGCGTCCTGGCCGTACCCCTTGTAGGTGTAGACGATCTGGTACGGATCGGTCACCGAGACGCTGTCGTCCCAGGTCGTGGCCACCGAGGTCATGGTCATCACGTCCATCTTGGCTTGCCCGCCGACCACGATGAAATGCTGCGAGGACCACGACTGCGTCACGTTGCCGAAGAAGTCCGTGGTCACGGAATAAATGGGATAGTCCGAGTCGCTTAGGGAACCCGTCGCGTTCACCGCTTCCAGTCCGGTCCCTTCCTCCAGCAGATGCCCCGCCATGCCCGGATTGGCCTTGATCCATGCGTCGGCCTGCGCGGCCGAAGCGTCGGGGCTCAATTCCGTCTCCCCCGCATAGGCGTAGACCATTTTATAGGGGAAGGTCGTCGAAACGGTTCCGTCGGCGGAATTTGTCACGGACTCCGTGACCACCGATTTTATCTTGGCCTGCCCGGCCACCACAGTGAACTCCTGGCTGCTCCAGCTTTGGGTCACGTTTCCGAAGGCGTCGGTCGTCGTGGTGTAAACGGCGAAAGACCTCCCGGAGGGAGCCGACGGCAGCGTGTTGGAAAACGTTCGTCCGAAAGCGGACACGGTCACAATGAACGGGCTCACTTCGACGGATTTCAAATGGCCGATCTTGCCCGGCTCCGATTCCTCGTAGGTATACGTCGTCACGTAAGGGGCGGTGACGCTGGAGGAGCCGTCCACGGTGTGGGAAGTGGATTCGGTGGTCGAGGACACCAACTTGGCCTGGCCCGCGATGATCCCGTAGGTTTGGGACGTCCACGATTCCGTGACGTTCCCGAAAGCGTCCGTCGTCTCGGTGTAAATGGCGTAATTCATCGAGCCCGCCGTCACGGTAAAGGAAATCGGGATGCTGATGGGGCCGAAGAAGGGAACATCGATGTCGATCGAGCCTGAGATGTCCACCCGCACGCCGCCGCCGGAAGGCGGCGTGGGAACGGGGTTCACCGCCACCACTTGAACATCGTGGAGCCGTCCGACGTGGCTTCCGTCCGGTCCCACCATGGGATGGCCGTTCTCGTTCACGATCCATTGGGAATAATCGTCGTTCACGGCGCCTTCGCCGTCGTAGTTGTAAACCATCATGTATGGGTGGGTAATGGACGTGCTTCCGTCCGCCGAATACGAAACCGATGAGGAGGTGACCGTCTTGAGTTTCGCCTGCCCCGCGATGATGGTGAACGTCTGATCCGAGACCGAGTACGTTAGTCCGGCGAACGGGTCCGTCGTCAAGGTGGAAGTCTCAACGGCGCTGCCGTTGACCACGTGTCCGGACGCATCCTTTTGGCCGCCAACGGAAATCAAACGCCCGGTGGTTTGGTCATACTCGTAGTAGGTCGTGGGGGACACCCCCAACAGTTCCGTATGGGTCCCGTCGACGGAGTCCGAGGTGCTGATAAGAGTCGTCGAACTGGTCAGTTTGGACTGCCCGTTGACCACGTCGTACACCTGATGAACAACCGTCTGGCTGGTGTTCTGGAAAAAGTCGGTGCTGTTCGTCGTGACCTGCGGGTCTGAAACGTCGATCAAGTGCCCGGCGATCCGGCGACCCTTGTTGCCGTCCCCCTCGAGCCAGGATGAAACCTGGTCATCCGTGGCGTTCGCCGGCAACCCCATCCACTTAAGGACGTCGGCCTTGGTGGCCGCGGGCTTCAGCTCGTTCTCCCCGGCGTAGGTGTTGGTGATCGTATAGGGAATCGTGTGGGACGTGGACCCGTCCACGCTCGAAGACAACATTTCCGACGTGGTGGTCTTAACCTTCGCCTGGCCGGCGACGATCACGAACGTCTGGGTCGACCAGCTCTGGGACACGTTCCCGAACGCGTCCGTCGTCACCGTGTAAATCGCGTACGAATCTCCCGAGGGGGCCGTGAACTGAGGATTCATCTGGGTGGAGATCACCGCCGCGTTTTGGCCGACCGTCCGATATTGGTTCGAGATTTCCTGCGGAAGGTTCAGCGTGACCTCATCGGCGTCGGCCGTCCCTCCGGAGGAGGTCTGGCTCGTCAGGACCAAGGAAGCGCCGACCAGCCCGTATTGGCGGGTGACGTGATCCCACGCGACGCTCCCGTCCGATCCCCCCTCGAAAGTATCTTCCTGGACTTTATAGGAGGTCAGCTGGTTCCCGGTGTAGGTGTACGTCACGGAGAAGCTGACGTCTTGGATCTGTCCCGTGACGGGGTCCAATTGTTGGCCCGTGCCGGTCATCAGCGTCAGCCGCCCGCTTTTGTCTTGGTAGAGGGATAGGCACCAGTCCGTTTCGGCGCCGCCCTCGTTCATCGATATGGAGAGGATCGTTTTTTGGAGGCCGTCCACCATCCCCTCGGACGAGCAGCAGATCATTCCGGTGATCAGGTTCCCCGACTTATCCGTGATCTCGTAGGAGATCACCCCCCCGCTCACCGCATCGAACTTGGTGCCCGTACCGTCGATCCCCAAGAGACCCGGAAGGTTGGCCGCGGTGACTCCCAGCTTCGCGAAAGCGGCGGCGGCGTCCCCCGGACTCGCGAGGGCCGCGGAAAGCAGACGGCCCGTCGTCGGGTCGTAGGTATAGAGGGTGACGTAAGGGCTGGTGACCGAATGGGAACCGTCGACCGACCACGTCTCGGACGACGTGATCGCCGCCATCAGCTTCGCCTGGCCGGTGCCCGCGTGGACTTCGAAATCCTGAACGGTGACGCTGATCGTGACGCTGCCGAAGGGATCCGTCGTCTTGGTGACGACGGTGGGATCCGAGACCCCGTTCATGTGACCGACGGTGCTGCCGGAGGAAGGATGGCCGTCTTCAAGGTCGATCCAGGCGTGGAAATCGTTGTTCGACACCCCTTCACCGTCGTAGGTGTACGTCATGGTGTAGGGGTTCGTCACGCTGGTCGAACCGTCCGCCGAGAGGCTGCTGGAGCTGTTGGTGACCGACTTCAATTTTGCCTGACCGGCGATCACGATATACGTTTGGTCGGCCTCGCTGTCCGTCGTGCCGCCGAACGGATCATTCGATTCGGTCTGGACGATGATGGCTCCGAAGACGTGTCCATCTGGACCCACCCCTCCCCCCGCCGCGATCAATTGACCCTTTGGGTTGTATTCGTAATAGGTCGTATAAGAGGAGAGAAGGTGGCTCGTGGTCCCGTCGATGCCTTCGGTGGTGGACGTGGTCGTCTCGGCGCTCATGAGCTTGGACTGGCCGATGGACGGCAGAACGGCGAACGATTGCACCACCACCGTCGTCGTTTTATTCTGGAACGCGTCGAACGAAACCGTCGTGACGGTCGGCGTCGCGGTCCAGGTCTCCACGAGCAACCCCACCCGCGACCCGTAATATCCCTTGCCGGTGACCGGCAGATGCGTGATCGGGTTCTTCCGCACCCCCCCGACCAAGCCGTAATAACTGTATTGAATGAGGTCCGTGCGGGATTCGGAGGTGGAGCCGTCCACGTTCAGGGAATAGGAATGGGAGGTGACGGTGTTCAACTTCGCTTGACCGGCGACGATGATGTAGGTCTGGTCGGACCAACTCGTGGTCACGTTTCCGAACGCGTCCGTCGTCACGCTGACCACCGTGACCGAGGATTCGCCGTTCATCCGACCCACGCTGCTGGTCTTCTTGGGACGTCCTTTGGCGTCGAGGGCCAAGTAACCGTCCTTCTGCCATTGGACGCTGTTTTCGTTTTCCCCGTCATAGGTGTAGGTGACGGTATACGACTGGGTGACGGTGTGGGAACCGTCCACAGACCAAGAGTCGGAATGGGTCGTGACGGTGTCCATTTTGGCCTGACCGGCGACGATGACGAACGTCTGGTCCGCCGTCGTCACGGTGACGTTCCCGAACACGTCCGTCGAGGTCGTGACGACTTCCACCGCGCCGTTCGGCCCCGTCCCCACCACGCCGCCGACGAGACAAAGGTGGCCCACCGTGCTCGTTCGGTCGGGGTGGCCGTCCTTATCGGCGTCGACGATCCATTGGGAATAATTCGTCGCGTTCTCGCCGTCGTAGTGGTACGTCGTCACGTAATCCGCGGTGGTGGAGGTGCTATCATCCACGCCGATGGTCGTCGAATGGCTGGTCACGGTTTGGAGCTTCGCTTGGCCGGCGACGATCTCATACACCTGGTCCGCCACGGCGACCGTCACAGCGCCGAACGCGTCCGTCGTCGTATTCGTCACGACGATGTCCGCCGTCAACCCCTGAGGCGTCGTCCCGTCGCTCTTAAACAGCTCGTCTCCAGTGGTCTTGTCCCTCAAAACTCCCTGCACGCTCGCCGTTTGCCCCAGAAAGGTCTTTAGATCCTTCCTGTCCAGCGTATACGCTCCCGTTTTCGAGTCCTCGCTCCACGCCGCTGCGAAATTCGCGTGCCCCGAATCTCCCCAATATCCATATACCATCGTATAGGGCGCCGTCACCGTCTCCGACCCGTCCACGCTATACGTCGTCGAGCTGTTCGTCACCTGACCCAGTTTCGCCTGGCCGGCCACGATCACGTAGATCTGGTCCGCCACCGCCACGGTCTCCGACCCGAACGCGTCCGTGGTCGTCGACGTCACTTTTACGTTTGAAGTCAACACCGGTTTCCCGTTGGAATCCAGCACGACGTTCCCGTTCGCGTCCCGTTCCACGCCCTGCACGCCTGCCATCTGCCCCATGAACGACGCCTTCTTCGCACTGTCCTTCGTATACCCGCCCTTCCCGTCCGGACTCCACGCCTCCACCGCTTTGTGGCTCAAGTCCTCTCCCCAATAGGAGTAAACCATCGTATACGCCGCCGTCACGGTCTGCGATCCATCGATGCTGTACGTCGTCGAGCCGTTCGTTACCTGTCCCAGCTTCGCCTGCCCCGCCACTATCGCATACGTCTGGTCCGCCACCGCCACCGTCTCACTCCCGAACGCGTCCGTCGTCGTGCTCGTCACAATGACGTCCGACGTCA
>PMLF01000182.1 GCA_003158755.1 Elusimicrobiota bacterium
GATGAGGCCCATGGCGATGCCCGCCACGGCTTTCTTCATGGGGACGCCGGCGTCGAAGAGCGCCAGGGAACCGCCGCAGACGGAGGCCATGGACGAGGAACCGTTGGATTCCAGGATGTCCGAGACCACGCGGAGCGTGTAAGGGAATTCCTCGGGCGTGGGCAGCATGGGCAGGAGGGACCGCCGCGCCAAGGCGCCGTGGCCGATCTCGCGCCGGCCGGGGCCGCGCTCGGGTTTGGCTTCGCCGGTGGAGAATCCCGGGAAGTTGTAATGGAGGAGGAAGCGTTCTTTCCACTCGCCCGACAGCTCGTCCATGATCTGCATGTCGGCCGGGGAGCCCAGGGTCGCGGTGGCCAGCGCTTGCGTTTGGCCGCGGGTGAAGATGGCCGATCCGTGGGCCCGGGGAAGGACCTGGCTTTCAATCGAGATGGGGCGGACGTCTTCCAATCCTCGACCGTCGGTGCGGCGGTTGTCGTTGAGGATGAGGGCCCGCATCTCTTCGTATTCGACGAGGTCCAAGCGTTCGCTGATGACTCCGGCGAGCTCGGGGAACTTCTCGTCCAAGGCGGTATGAACTTTTTTATGCAGCTCACGGATGAACTTCTCGCGGGCGACCTTTTCGGCAATCTTCACGGCTTCCTTGAATCCGGAGCGGGAGAGATCGCTGACTTGCTTGATCAACTCGGCGTCCACCGAGGGGGCAGGCATCTCCAATTTAGCCTTGCCGGAAATCCGGGCGAGCTCGGAGATCATGTCGCACTGGGCGTTGATGTGGGTCTGGGCGATGCCGAGGGCTTCCACGAGAGATTCTTCGGAGAGTTCCTGGCTGCCGGATTCCACCATCATGATGGCGTCTTTCTTACCGGCCACGATGAGGTCCAAGGTGCTGCGGTCCTGCTCTTCCAGGGTCGGGTTCACCACCAGCTTGCCTTCCAGCATGCCGATGCGGACCGCGCCCACGGGACCGTTCCACGGGATGTCGGAAAGGGCCAGGGCCGCAGAAGCGCCGATCATGGCGGAAATGTCCGGCGCGTATTGCTCGTCGGCGGAGATCACCAGGGCGGAAATCTGGACGTCCAAGCGGATGTGCTCGGGGAAGAGGGGCCGGATGGCGCGATCGATGAGGCGGCTGGGCAGGACTTCGCGGTCCCGGGCTTTGCCTTCGCGCTTGAAGAAGCCTCCGGGGATGCGTCCCGCGGCGTAGGTGCGTTCGCGGTAGTCCACGGTAAGAGGAAAGAAGTCGATCCCGAGGCGGGGGCGGCTGGAAAGGGCGGAGGCCGCCAGGACGACGGTGTCTCCCGTGCGGACCGTGACGGCGCCCGCGGCTTGGCGGGCGACTTTGCCCGTTTCAATCTCGAACTTGGTGCTGCCGGCGGTTATTTCCCGGCGTTCCACGTTGGTGCTCATGTTTGTTTTCTCCGTTTTTATGACCGGCGAAAAAGAACGGGCGCACCGCGGACAAGGAGGGTTTTTCGGCGAGGGATTCAAGCGTTCCATCCTATATATGGATGAAACCTTTGCATCCCTGAACGAAAAAACCGGCACCCTGGTCCGACGGAACGCCCGGCTTGTTATTTTCGCAGGTTCAGTTGTTGCAGCAATTCGACGTAACGCTTCGGCTCTTCATCGCGCAGATGGCTCAACAGGCGGCGGCGCTGACCCACCATCATGAGGAGGCCCCGGCGGGACGCGTGGTCCTTGGGAGCTTTCACGAAATGAGACTGCAGGTCGTTGATCCGCTCCGTGAGGAGCGCAATCTGGACGCCGGTGTCGCCGGTGTTGCGCGGAGTTTTGCCGAATTTTTCGACGATGCTGTGTTTCTTTTCCTTCGTGATCATGGCGGCAATTTAGCAAAACCATTTCCGGTTGTAAAGAGAAAATCCGGTTCGCAACAGTACACCTCTCGCCGCCGATGAATGAATATCCTTCGTCAAGCGTAGCGGGCGATGGCGGCGACCGCGTGGAGGAGTCGCTCCATGTCGATGGGTTCCACCGGAGTCAGGAGGAACGCCTTCAGAGCTTCGCGGAGCAGAGGCAAGGAGAGCCTGTCCACGTCCGCTTCGATGAATCCCGGGCGCACGTTCCCGGACGCGGTGACTCGGACGGCGGCGGTTTCCGCCGTCCAACCCTTCTTTCCCGCCAGCGCGGAAAATTGGTTTTCTAAGGCATTCAAATCCAGGGTCCCGTCCTCTCTAACGGAGGGACCGGGCAGGACCAACACGTGGTTTCCCGGCGGAGGGAGGAGCGAGGGGTCTCTCGCGGCCAATACCAGCGTCAGTCCCGCATCACCGAGGTCCTCCACTTGGCGCGCCAGGGCCAGGGCGCGTTCCCGCGCTTCCCCCCCCTCGCCCACGACGTGGATCAACACCTGTTTCTTCTTCGCGTCCGTTCCCATGAAAGCGGCGAAGGTTCCGGCGACGGTGGGGGCCGTCTTCCTTACGCCGAAGAAATCCCGCCGGAAAGCGGGGACGGCCAGTCCCGACGACACTCTGCCCGCGAACCGGGCCAGGATCACTCCCCGGTTGTTCATATGTTTCAAGTCCAACGGACCGGTCTCGGGGAAATATCTATTGATCTCCGCCGCCATGTCGTGTCCATCGGAGAGTCCGTCCATGATTACGGCCGCGCGGACCGCCGGCGACGGGGCTTCGGTTTCCCCCTCCCGGCCTTGACGCAACAGCCGGACTAATTTTTTATTGGCGTGAGCCCAGTCCAAGACGAAGTTGAAGAGACCATGCAGACCGCCGGTCAAGAAATACCCGTGCGGAAGCGAGAGGAGGGCCGTCCACGCCATTCCGCCCAGAAACCGTTGGAGGATGGCCCGGCCCAGCTTGTCCCATTCCCGCGCTTTCAGGCGGCGCCACACGTCGGGATGGGCCAAAGCGAAGACGAGGCCGATTAATAAGAAGAACACGACGGGATGAAAAAGGTTTACCCCGGACAGGACCAGTAAATGATGGTTTCCCCCGTAACGCCACGCCGCCTTGGCGACCAAAAGGAACGAGGTCTGAAGGAAAGCGCCGGTAAAAGTGAGGGCCGCCGTCGCGAGCGCGCCGCGGCGCGCTCGATTCCACTCTTTGACGTGGGACAGCAGCCCGTATCTGAGCAAAGGATCGATGAACTTCTTGGATTGCTTGTAGACCTTTTTCCGATATTCGGGGGAGACGGGTTCCTTATACAACCCCTGTTCGTCGATGAGATCGGCCGTCCCCGGGCTTACGATTTGCCGCCAAATCCTATCTTCTCCGTCGGCCACCAGGAGCCGCACCAGGGAGGAAGAAATCTGAGGGAGTTGAACCGAAACCAAACCCACACGGTCCTTCAAACCCTCGGCGGAATATTCGCGGATAAGCTCGTTGACGGACCCCTGGGTCAGTCCCTCCCTGGGGACGACGAGGAACCGGGTGTTGTCGGCGAGGATCCGCTCGTAATGACCCGCGTCCCTCCCGTCTTTGAAGAACCCGTGCAGGTTGTCCATTCCCATCATCAAGGATACCTCGGCGTTGGGAACGGCCCGGTGCAACACGTCGGCGAAATCCACGAACATGCAGCCGCCGCAGACCCCGATGGAAACGGAAGGATCGTCTTCAAAGGACCGTTCCACCATCAATGCCCGCCGAGCCAACTCGTCGGGCGAAACCACGGGCTTGCTTGGGTCCGCGTTGCCCTGGGCCAGCATGATGACGACCTCGTCCAAGCCCATCTCCTGCTTGATCTGCTTGACGAGCTCCGCGTGGCCGGACTGGAACGGGTTGGCCGAGGAACCGAAAACCCCCACTTTCCAAACGCGGCCGGGGACGAGTTGCACGGAGCGTTTCAGAAATTGGAACCCCGCGACGTCGTTGGGTACAACCGTCGCGATTTTTGCTTTATAATCGGCCAGCGCCGTTTGGGTTGACTGTTCTTCGACGGAGACGGGCGAAGGAGCGCGTCCGGCCAAGCGGTCCCTGATGAAACCGGCTTCGCTTAAGACCGAATCCGGAACAAGGCCCTCGACGCTTTCTCCGGTTGAAAGGAGTTCTTTGACGCGGCTGGAGCTGATGTCGGGATATCGGTAGGGGACGAAGAGGACCGTCGCCATCCGCGGATACAAGAGGCGGTTGGCCCAGGCCAACGGCAGCTCATCCTTGAGGTCTTTGATCCCCCGGGCGCCCCGGAGGAGAGTTCCCGCTCCCAGGGACTTGGCCATGTCCGTGGTGAGGCCGTTGTAGACGACGACTTCGACGTTGGTCAAACCCGCGGCTTGGACGGCCTCCCGGACCATGTCCGCCCTCTGTTCGGCGGAGAATACGTATTTCCCCTCCTTTTCCGGATTGACGCCGACGCCGATGAAAACTTTTTTGTAGGTTTCGGAAGCGCGCCGGATCACTTCCAAATGGCCGTTTGTGACGGGGTCGAAGCTGCCCGCGTAAAAAGCCACGCGGGAATCCAAGGTCCTGGTGGCCGACATCGTTTCGCGGATGGTGTTGTATTTCTCCATCCAGTCGATGACGTTATTTTCCGTAACGCTCTCACCCGGGAAAGTCCTTCGGACCATGGAAGCCAGTTGGCTTTTGTATGGTTGGAGGAAGGTAGGGTCGATCTTCAAATGTCCGGCGGAAGGGACGACGAAAACGGTTTCGATTCCGTATTTCCGGTGGTTCGATTCGGCGATCGCGGCCTCGGCGGCCATTTTTTCTTCCGACGGCGTGATGTCGCTCATTTTACGGATGAGGATCGAACTGCCGGTGGTCCTCATGAATTCCGTCACGGCCTGTTCGCCGTGGTCCAGGGCCTCGACGGAAACGTTGCGGAGTCCCCGCCGCACGCAATCGTTTTTGATGCGGTCGGCCCGCGCCGCCGCCCCGCCGTCGCTTTCATTTTCCGGCAGGACGACGACCCGCAGCTCGTCGAACATGGTCGCGCTGTTTTCGAGGATGTCCATCTCCGCGTCCCCGAAATCCTCGAAATGGCCCGGATAGACGGCCCGCCTCCTTTCCAAAGCGGGAGTGGAGATGTCGAGCTCCCTCAGCCCCACGGCCTCCGTCAATATCTTCAACTCCTCCCTCGTGCCGACGAAAAGGACGCCTCCGTCCGGGTTCGGCAGCACGGTCCGTTCCGCCGCCGCCTTCCATCGGGAGGGATCGAACTGCGGCACGCGCGCCGGTTGGCCGTTCCGAAGGCGCGACAGTACGTTGGCGAACTGTGCCGTGTTGAACCCTCCCATGAGGTCGATGGTCCCGTCCGCCCTCATCGGGGAATCCGAACGGTTCGCCAGGAAATTCCGGGCGGGGACGACCGTGTGTCCTTTCCCTTCCATTTGAGAGACGTAGTCCCGAAGGGCCGAACCTTCCATTTGACGGGCTCGGTCCAGGGACGGGTCAATAAGGGAATCCACGTCGACGAAAAGGATCGGATTGAGGCGAATTTCCGGGTGTTCCAGCCGACGGATCGCTTCCTTCACCGTCGGCGGCACGGAGCGGACTTCTACGCCATTAATATATTTCAGATATTGGGCGCTCAAGGACGCGAGGTTGGGGTCCGGGCTGCCGAGAAGGTTTTTCAGGAAGTCCGCGAATTCAAGCGCCTTCCCCCCTTGTTCGCGGCAAAGATATCGGCGCGCCAGGGCCCAGAGGGCCGTTTCCCGGACGGAGGGATCCCGGTCCCCGAGCGCCTTCTTGAAACACGCGGTGATCTCTCCGGCGATTGTTTGAGAGGCCCGGCGCGCTTCCTCGACGTCCGAATCTTTCTCGAAATCGTAATTGGCCAGCGCCGCCAGGCAGGCCGACCGGACTTCCACGTCCGGCTGGTTGGCGGAGTCCGCGTTCTTTCGCAATATTTCCAGCAAACGGATGGTGTTCTCGTGGGGAGTCTCCTGCCGGAAAACGGTGAGCTCGCCAAAAATGGTCCCGATGGATTGGGCGGCGTAAAACTTGACCCGGGGCGATTCCGCCGGATCGTCGACCACGGCGCCCAGGCGATTGACGGCGTCCCGGGAAGGGAAAGAGGCCAAAGCCCGCGCCGCCGCTCCTCGGACCTGCTCGTCGACGTCTTTCAGCCGCGCTTTGATCGCGTCCGGGATGTCCTGTTGCTGGTCGGGGGCCAGACGCTGGCCGAGCCGGACGAAAGCCTCCAAACTGTTGGCCCGGACCCAAGGGTCCTTGTCCAGGCTTGAGTCGTAAATCAGGTTCCAAAGCTGCGCCACCGCCGATTTGGTCTCCTCCGGTTTGAGACTCGCCTCCTTCAGCAAGCGCCCCAAGGATTTCACCGCTGCTTCCCGGCGGCCGATCCGGTCCCAACGCGAAGCATCGTCGGGCGGGGCGTTTTTCAATTGTTCAATGAGGGTTCTCAGGAAGGGCGCGCCGTTCCTTCTGAAATAGGTCCCGGCGACTTTCAACTGGCCCCTTAAGGTCTCAGCCCCGGACACGTCTTCCATCCACCGCGAAAGCATGGAGTTGTATTCGGTGAAACTGAGCTTCTTCCGGTAGAGCTTCCGGTAAGCCATGCGGACCATGAAATAGGACGGGTACGCGATCCATTCAAAGTGAGCGAAGAAGAGGAACGCGGCCAGGCCCGGGAAACCCAAGAGCAACGCGACGGCGGGCGCGAGGATGTCCTCGGAGATCCACCAGGTGAAGGCGAAGATGCCGAAGCCCCGTCCTTCCCTCCGCGCGTATTTCCACGTGTCCCGGGCCAATTGCGGAAAGCGGCGCACGATTTCGAGTTTCTCGCCCAATCCGTGACGGAAGAAACCCAGGACGATGCGGACGACTCCGACGAGGGTGATGCGTTCTTTTTGAAGGATCGCATCCCGGCGGACGGCGTCGACCGCGGCGAACGTGTACTTTTTGGAGGTCAAACGCGAGACGGGAACTCCCCCGGCGTTCCCTTTCGCGGACGGCCGTTTCCCGGATAAGGAGTCCCTCCGGACGTTCGCCCCCATGTGCAGGAACCCCGCGGTGAAAAACCAACCGCTGTGAAACGCGGCGGGAAGGATGGCCTTCAATCCGGCGAAGCTCCAGTGACTCAACCCCGCCAAAGTCCCGTGGGATCCCAAGGCCGCGGGAAGGAACATCAAAGCCAGAATGATTCCCCCCGCCGACCAAACGAGGGCCTCCCGTCCAAGGGCCCGCCAAGAGGGTTTCCGTCCGCGGATCAAGTCCGGCAGAACGTCGAACAGGAACGACATCAACACGTGGGCCGCCGTGAACGCCGTCACCCAAGCCGCCAACCCAGTCGGGCCGAATGAGGTAGCCGCCGCGAACCCCGTCAGGTTCTCCAACAAAGGCCCCACCGACCCGTTCCAAATCCGTCGCAATCCATCCGTCTTCCGCGCCGTGAAGCGGACCGTCCGGGACAAACGGTTCCATCCCTTCCCATCCAGTTTAGTGCCCGACCAGTCCAAGAGCCGCACCAAGGCCCGCAGGGGTGGATCGAATATAGAGAAAACGCGACTGCCGCCAGAGGGCGGTTCGTCAGAAGTGGGAGACACGGCAGGGGTATTCAAATGTTCAGCGGAAGCTGCCTTTTCCTCATTCAGGAAATCAACCAGGGTTTGCCGGTTATTCGGCTCTTTCGAATACCGGTAGAAATGGGTCCTTTCCGGGATGCGGACAAAAACGTAAGAGCCTTTCTCGAGCCCCGTGATTTTCCGACAAACGGAGCTGTGAACCATGAAGAGATGGTAGACGGGTTTAACGACGCCGTTGAGCATCTCCAGGTTCATTTCTCCGACGGAGACGACGACGTCGGCTTTCCTCACCGCCTCCCGCACTTCGTCGGAAGCGCGGGAGAGGTCCACCCCGCCCAGGCGGGGGTTGTCCTGGATCACGCGGAGGCGCCCATTCTTTTCCGCTTCCCGCAGGGCGCTGAACATGGGGAACGAAAGGCAACGCCGGACGTCCTCTCCCGACGCGTCGGTTCCGTGCTGACCGCTTCGAGGTATGAGGGAAAAGCTTAAGTTCGGGTTCTCTTGGATCTGGCGTTGGATCAGGAGAAGATGGTCGATGATTTCGCCGTTGTCATCGGTAAAATAGACCACGTTCTTCGGCTGATGCGATTCGATCACCTCCCGGCGATAGGTGTCGAAATCATTGATTGTAAAGGGGGTGTTGACGACTTCGTCGATCCGTGCCTCCGCTTTCGGAAAGGAGCTTTCCGTCAACTCCCCGTCTTCGACCATTATTTTCATTTGAACGGCGGAGACGGCCTCCGCGAAGAGGTCTTGGTAAGACGGATTTTTCTTTACCAAACCCCTCCGCAGGGCGAAGCGGTTCATGAGGTCGTTTTCCCGTTGATAAGGGTTGAAATGGGAGGTGTTCGGGTTTCTGGTGGCGGCGATTTTGATGCACTGCCTCACCAGCATGTTCGACTGTGCGTTGGTCAGCCGGTCCCTTAAAGGTCCTTTCCCCAAGTCGAAAGCGAGCGCTTCGGAAAGAAGCCGCCGCGCATCTTCTTTGATACGGGCCAAATCTCCTTTAATGGCGGGGTCGCTCGCCGCCCAGAGTTCCGATTCCTTAACAATGAGACGATCGCGATAGCGGTTATTGAGTCCTTCTTCTTCCTCTCCCGCCTCAGCCTGTCGATAGGCGCCGGGGATATAATCATCCAACACCAAGGTCTTTTCGGGGTCCGCGCTTTTTTGGATCGTTTCCGACGGGAGCATCATCCACAATACCTTACGCTGTATAACCTCGACGGTTTCTCCT
>PMLF01000016.1 GCA_003158755.1 Elusimicrobiota bacterium
GCGGTATCCGACAAACCGGGCGCGCCCTCGGCGAACGTCGCCACGAAATCGATGCACGCGATCAAAAGAGCCAGTTTCAAGCTTCCCGTCTGATAATACGTGGTCACGAAGGTCAGGGAGGCGGTCGCCGCGGCGGAGATAACCAGCGCCACCCACACCCATGGCAAGGCCCACGCCGCCAAGGCGAACGTCCCGATGGTGACGCCCACCGTCACAAAGATTAATCCCACCTGCACCCACGGGTTTTCCATGAACTTCGCGAAACCCTTTACGATGACGTTCACTTCTTGGTAGAGGACGTGGACACTCTTTCCGAGGAACCGTCCGTTGGCATCGTAGCGGAAGTCCGTGGCGGTGCAGCTCAGGGATTCCGCGTCATGGTCCCAGGCCTTGTTGGGCGTGTAACCGTGGGAGTATTGAATCTGTTGAACGAGGTTGCCGTTGAGGTCGTAAAGGTTGTAGCTGGAGTTTTCGCTCCTTTCGCCGGTCGTGAGGTTGATGGAGGCGCTCAGGCTCATCAGCGGATGGCCGAACCGGTCGAACCCCGCGTTCGTGTTGTAAGCGATGGTGGTAGCCGTTTTGAGGTCCGCACCCATGGTGGAGGTCCGGGAAACGCTGTCGAGGGGCCGGTTGAAGCGATCGTACGTGCTCAGGGAGAACGAACCGAAAGAAAAAGAATAAGTCTGGGTCGACCAAGTACGGGATTCTGCGTTGAACGCGGCGAGGTTCTTGGAGATGGCGGAGAAAACGGTTCCCGAAGCGAAGCTGGCCGCCACGTTGCCGTCCTGGTCGAGGAGGTTCAAGACGGACACCGTGGCCTGTCCGTTTTGCCAGCCGCCGTCGCCCGTTGACACGCCCGGCAGAAAATCGTACGCGCCGTATCGCCACGACACGTCCATGGTCTCGCCGACCTCGCGGCCGCGGAGATCGTAGAGGATGTCGTGGACCAAGGCGACGGCCGAGGCTTCGCCTTTATTGGAAAGGGTTTCCTTGTAGGAGCTTACGCGTCCGTAGGCGTCGTACGTGATGCCGTCGCGGCGTTCGTAGGAATACCCGTTGGCTTCGTCCCATCGCTGGTCCAGATAGGAGGTGGGCCTGCCCGCGGCGTCCGTGGAGAAGATTTCGTGGTCCAGGGCGTAGGCGCCGGTGGCTTCGCGCCAGCCGCGCTCGTAGTGGTAATTCGCGGGCCCGTCGTGCGAACCCGAGGGCCCCTTGTCGGAGCCGATCCGATCCCAGCTCATCGCGGCCTGAAATTGTCCGTCCACCAAGCCCACGGTGTAGGAGCCGCGCACGTCGCCGAAGGGCTTGGCGTTGGGGTCGAGACTCGCCACCGGGCCCGGGGGCGCCGAGTCGTTTGTATCCGTCACCGATTCGGTGTTGGGGTCCGCCGCCGGCGCCTCGAAGCCGAGAGGCGTTCCCGTCGTGCGGGACTTGGAATAGGGCATTTCCAGGCGGCCGTCCGACAGAGCCAACTGCACGAAACCGCTGGAGAGGTCAAAGGTGTCGTAGTTGTTTTCTTTGGACGTTCCGTCGCTGCCGCTCATCATGCCGTAGGTGTGGGAGCCGATGCGGTTGCCCAGCCCGTCGAACAAGGTCGCTTGGACGTAGTTGACGTCTTGGCCGGCCATCGTGCCCACGGTGTAGGTTTCGTCGGCGCGGCCCCGAAGGTCCGTGGTCGATCCCAGGTTCGGCGCCTCCACGGGCGTGATGCCGCCCTGCGCCCCGTATAATTTATTCCATGTTTCCGGGGACATTACCGCGAACCCGTAGTAGTGGTAGAAGTCCTCGCGACTGTAACCCAGATTGAACCAGTCCTCCGGGGACATGCCGGTCTCTTTCGACCAGGCCGCTACATCCTGGTTGTACCGTTCTTGATCACTGTGCGAATCGCCGTAAGTGGAAAGGTCCGGCGGCGGGGGCGGCGGAACGCGGCTGCCGGAAACCTCCAGCCCGACGCCGGGGTCGGGGAGGTTGAGGTTGGCCCTGGCGGCGGCGTCCATCTTGGAAAGGTTGTACGTGGCGTAGTCGTCCGTCTGCCAACCGTCGGCTTCATAGACGGTGGACTTACTGCCGTCCGTGCCCGTCACTTGACCCAAAAACGTCCAGGGTGAGTAGTGGACGGAACTGCCGGTGGGTATCACCGGGGGCACCTCATCGGCCGTCGACGTTTCCACGCCGCCCCCCGTTGTCGCGGGAGCGGGATTGGATTCGGTGAAGTACGTCCGGAGAAAGGTTTGGCCGTCGGTCTTCTGGCCGATGACCACGCCGGTTTTCTCGTCCAAAATGTTGCGGACCGTGTGCTTCACCCTCTGGCCGTCCACCACGCCGAGGATGAACTGGCCGGAGCTGAAGTCGATCACGCCCACGGGGTTCCCGTCCAAGCCCTTGGGCACCTCTTGATTTTCCACGAGACCCGCGTTCACCAGGGCTTGCCGATTCACGTAAGGACTGCCCAGGTTGTAGGTCAGGTACGCTTCGAAGCTCGGTTGACCGCCCGACGTCTTGATACCCAGCGTGTAGGAGCCGATCACGTGGTGGTTATCGTCCACCACGTCGAACACCCGCTCCGTGGTGACGTCTCCGCCGGGGGAAGCGGTGATCACGATGTTCCCGGAATTCCTGTCGATCGTTCCCAGCGGCAACGCCTGGGTGGGGTCGTAGTAGCCGAGACCGAACTCCAAATCGTCGTTTTGCCATTGAGTGACCTGGTTCCCAACGGAGGCTTTTTGAAGGGCTGTCCAATAGTCCGTCCCTCCGTTGTAGTTTTTGGGGTCGGGCGGCTGGGATAGACCCGATATTTTTGAAAGGCCGGGTTCATTGTTTTGAACCCAGAGCGCCACCGCCCGTTGGTACTCGGCGTAGGTCGCCTGATACGCGGCGTCGGCGACCCTCGGCGGCGGGGGCGGAAGCGGCGGCATTTTCGAACGGTCGTACCGTCCCTCGGAGGCGCCGGAAGAAGAAAGAGTCTTGTAATTGGTTTGATACCAAGCCGTGACGGCGTCCAAATATTTTTGCGCGTCCTGGAAATCCGCGGGGTTCGGATACGGAGTATCGCCGGTCGGGGTCGGCGCGTACACGATGGCGTCGCCCAGGTTCGACGCGGGGCTGAACGTCACGGTCTGGACGAAGCCCTGCTGGGTACTGTCCCAGGAAATGGCGTACTCGCCGATCTTTTCCCCCTTCGCGTTGACGAAGTCCTCGTCCACCGACAGGACGCGGTTCCCCGCGCCGTCGGTGCCGATGGTCGCTTGAACGCCCACCACCCCCACATGGCCGCCGCCTTCGGAGTTGGACAGGGCTTGGGACACGGTCGTCGTGACGCCGGCGGCGGTCCCCGTCACGCCGGCCGCCGTCGCGCCGCCGGCGGCGGTGGTCACCGTCACGCCGGCCGCATCGAGGCCCGCGAAGGCGCCGCCGTTGGTGAGCAGGATGCCCAGGCTCTCCACCGCGAACCCCTCCAGGGTGAACGTGGTGGAAACGCCCTTGTTGTCGTCGTCCCAGGAGAAGGAGACCTGGCCCAGGCGGCGGTCGTTGTCTTTTTCGAAAATGGCGCAGGAAACATCGAACACGGCCTTGCCGTCGGACGAGCTCCCGAGGGTGACGGTGGAACCGGACCAGTCGATCCGGACCCCGCCGGTCCACAGCCAATCCATGAAACCGTCCGTCGCGACGAGGCTCGGCAGGCCGCTTCCGAGCGCGATATCCAGGAAATCTTTGGAGCCCGTCACCCGGGCGGTAAGAGCCCTCGTCATTTGAGCCGTGGAGTGACTTCCCGGGAATCCGAAGGCCGCGCTGATAGACCCCAATTGATCCGCGCTCAAATTGTCCAAAGCCCCGGGCTGGGTCAGCTTCAGCATAATCAACATATTAAGCTGGTCTTCGGGGTTGGTGTTCATCCCGCCGGAAGAAATGAATTCGAACCCGTAAAGAGCTTCGAAGACTTGCAATTTCTGGGAGTACGAGAGGTTGCCCTCCGCTGTGGCAAGAGTTGATCCCCCGCCTTTCGGCATTTCGCTTTCCACGATGAAATTNNACATCAAATCATCCAACGCGGTGCCGTAGGCGCCGGGCTTCTGGGTAAGCGTGGCGAGTTTGTCCGGGTCCATCATAAAATCCACGATATCGCTGATCAATTGCGTCTGGGCCTGGGATCCCTGCGTCTCCCAACCCTTGTACTTTTTGGACGTCAAATCGAAACCCATGATTCCGGCGAACACATCCAGACTTCCCGCACAATAGTCGCAGTTATAGTTGGTGAGTTGACGTATATAATCGGCGCGAATCTGAACGTGGGCCTGTGAAGTGTCGTTGAGCCCAAACTGATCTGTAAGGTCTTGCCGGAGAGTGTCCGCGTCGAACATGGTCACGCCCAGCGTTTTGCCCAGGGCCGCGAGAATCTGTTGACCGGTCACGGTGTCGCCGGGTTTCGCTATCCCGAGGATACTGCAAACAGCTCCGACCACGTTGCTGTTTCCAGTATCCTGGACGCCTTGGCCGCTCAGCGCGCTGATAATCTTTTCGTTGAGTTCATCGCCCCTCAGTTGTCGGACATCCGTGAGATCCCCTCCATCGCCGATGAGATAGGACACCACCGTGGCGAAGTCGTCGTCGTTTTTCACCAGGAGGGAGATGTCGTTGCCGGTCGCGGCGTTCAGAAGGCGCATGCGCAATTTATCATTGGCCGCATCGTCGCCTCCCGTCAGCGTGTAGGATTTCAGGTTGATGCCCAAAAGCGGGGCCAGGATCTCCACCTGAGATTCCGACAAGTTCCCCACGAACCCTTTGGCGCCGACGGCCCAGAGGACGTCGAGATACGTTTCCTCCATGGTGGCCGAGGATTCGAATTGGCTGCCCAAAATAGTCGAGGCCAGTTTGTTGAAGGTCTTTACGGCGTCGCTATCGGGGTTATTGGCATCGGCCACGGCGGCGTTGTACATCGCCGTGATGGCTTTAACCACGGGCGTGTCCATGAAAGCGTTTCCGAAGGTGTCGGAATATAAGTCGAGCCGCATACAACTATAGAGATCATCGAGTTTTTTGGTCCCGAGCCTTAGAAGGACGGCTTGCCGGGACTCATCGGTCTCGCGAAAATGGGATTTCCCCGTGCCGTTATTGTTATCGACGTTGACAAAGCCCAGAGCGTCGGCGACTTCGGCCGCGACGCCTGGATCGTTTACGTTTATACCCAAATATCCGGCGAGTTTCTTGATGACCTTGAGGCCATCGCTATATTGTGGGGAATCGGAAGGGTTGGAGTTGATGACGACATCCAGATAGTTTTGTACGGTGCTAAAGAATGTTTCCGAGCCCGAAAAAGTGACTTCGGGTATGGAAAAGTCCCAATGATCCTTCCCGATTATCCCAATTAGGGTGCTTAGGGTGCCCGCCTCATCCGGATCGTTTTCCAAAGAACTGACGTAATTGGGATCGCTCAATTTGGCGACAATGGCGTTATAAATATTCGTCAGACCGGCTTGATTTAAAATAAGCTTGCCGTTGGCCAACGAAGTTAACTCATCAGGAGCAATGTCAATCCCCAGGGCCGAGGCGATATCCAATAAAGGGAGTGCCCCCTTTCCAAGGACGTTCCCATCATTGTCGTAGCAGGTCCCATCGGGAGAACAAACCGTCGTAGTACCGAGCTCCGCGTTGTATTGCCCTTCCAACCAAATACCCAGGGGCGAGTCGTTGAAAGTGCCGTATATCCCGCCGGTCAGTTGGGATCTCAGGGCGTCCACGTCATAGACGGGGGTGCCCGCGCCGAAAAGCAGCGTGGAAAGTTTCTGAAGTTGGTCCTGGGTAAGGGCGCCGGGGTCGGTGGAAGGTATGGAGAGGGCCGTAATGATGGCGTTCTTAATGGCGGCCAAACCGTCGGACGTTTTACAAAGGTCCAAGAGCTTCTGCCTGTTCTCCGTCCCGTCCGCGTTCTTATAATCGCCGCCCATGATTTCGCAGAGGAGGTCCAGTTCGTCGTTGCCCGCCGAGTTTATTTTATCCTCCAAGTCCGCCGACGACAGCCCCGCGGGGTCGAAGCCGAGCACCGCCATCATCACCGATACGCCGTCGGAGCACGACATGGAAAGGGTGAAGGAGGTGGTGATGAGGTCTTCATTTTTCTGGTTGTCCCAGGAATAGCTCATGGAAAGGCGCCGGCCCTCGCCCGCGCCGTTCCGGCACAGCACGCTCAAGGACAGCACGCCCTTGCCCGCGCTGGTCTCGCCCAAGGTGAAGGTCCCGTCCGTCCAGTCGTAGGTGACGGCCCCCAAGGAAGTCAGTTGGTCTTCGGTGAACACTTTGGTTCCGTCCGAGTTCGTCTCATCCTTCCAGCTCTGCACGGCGTCGCTGGTTAACGTATCGTTCAATTGATCCACGGTCACGCCCAGGAAGGCCGCCGCGATTTTCTGGGCGGTTGCGCGGGAATTGGCGTTGGACAGGTCCAAGGCGATGGTGACGGAAATCTGGGGCGCCTCCGTGCTGGTGTTTTCCGGGGAAGGGGTGGCGGCGCCGCCCGTTGTCCCGTCACCGGAGTTTTCCTGCGGGGGTTCATGTTTCTGTTCGGGAGCATAGGCGATTTGGAACGTGGCGTATCGTTGCCCCTGGCCGTCGTACATCCCGGCGGAAACGGTCAGGATCGCGTCCCCGTCCGTGGAGGCCCCGAACCCGATGGTGAGGGTGTCCCATTTGATGTCGTTGACGTTCCCCAAACTCTCCACGTCCCCGCTCAAGAGGTTGCCGTCCTTGTCGTCGCGGGCGATCGACACGAGGACTTCTCCGTACGTGGAACTCCCCGGGGTTTTGTCGACGATGTACGTCATGGTCACCTTGCTTCCGTCCTTGTTCTGATAGGACACCGTCGTGTTGTTCAGCCAGTCCGCCGGGATGTCCGAGAGGTCGGCGGCGTCGGGGAAAAGGGCCTTCAGCAATTTGAGCGCCAGCGCGCCTTCGAAGGTCATCAGCACGTTCATCTTTCCGCCCTCGTATCCCACGCTGAAGACGCCGATCCGCTCTCCCTTGTCGTTCAGCACGTCGGCGGAGAAGGAGAACAGGCTGCCTGCGCCTAAGGCGGAGTTGGCGGACGTGCCCATGGCGAGGGAGAAGGTTCCGTAGTCGAGCTGGCTCATCTTGAACGACCCTCCGTCCATGTCCACCCATTTGCCGGAGGCGTCCTGGGTGAGGATCGTGACCTGGCCGGTCTTGTCGACGGAAAACTTGTAAGTTATGGTTTTGCCGTCCTTTGACACGGTCATGGTCGCGCCGTCCAGCTTCTTGGCGACGTCGTTCATGTTATTGGCGCCGAAAACCGCCAGAAGGACATCTTCCGCCAAGCCGCCCTTGAACTCGAGGGTGGTGTTGAGCGTGTAGTTGCCCAAACCGTCGTTCGACGCCTCCAGGTTGAACGTCCCCGCTTTATCGCCTTTGTCGTCGAGCAAATCCATGGCGAAGGCGAACACGCCGTCCCGGCCGTTGTACCCCAGAGACACGTTGAGGGAATTCCAATCGAAGGCGTCGCCCTTGAGGTCTTCGGTGTCGACGTATTCCCCGTCGGCGCCTTTCGTTTGGATTTCGATGCCGAAGAACTGTTCCGTCCCGTCGGCGTAGTGGGTGACGCCCACCTGGAACCGTATGGACCCGTCCACCACCATGGCGGAATTGGGGTCATTGGGGTCCGCCGGGTGCGACACCGTGATTTCCACCCCGTTCAACCGCAGGAGGATTTGGTCCCGCTCCGCCTGGGTCAGGGGCGCGTTCTCCTGGTCGGGGGACGGAGGGCCGAGGATGGCGTCCCGGAGCATGCGCTGGGCCCACAGTCCCGTGAGGTCGAGGGTCACGCTCATGGTTTGGTCGTGCTGGGTGGAGCCCGCCGCCGGCAGCTTGTCCGTAAGCCCGAAACTGAAGACGCCCGCCTTTTGGCCGCCCTTTTCAACGTCCACGGAGAAGTTCATCACGTTTTGGCCGTCGGAGTTTTTGCCGAAGGCGAGCGTGGCGCCGCCCCAGAATAAATCCGAGGACTGGAACGTGTCGAACGTCGAGTCGGCGCCTTTGTACGTGGTGGTGATGGTAACCGTGCCGTCGTCGGCAACCGAAATCTTATAGGCGGCCAAAACGCTGGAGTTGCCGGCGGAATCCGTCGTTTTCACCTCAATGGTGGCGCCGTTCAATTTGGCGAGGATGGCGCTTTCCGTCGTGGACGGGTCGTCGTTGTTGTAGACGAGGCCCAAGGCCCAGGCCCACACCTTCACGGCCTCCTGTCCGTGGAGGGTGAACAGGTAGCTCAAGGTTTGATTGTGGACTTGGGCTCCGTCTTTCATTTCGACGTCGTCCTTCAGGGAGTACCCCGCGCTCACGAACTTGTCCCCGCTACCCGAAAGGAAGTCCACGTTGAAGGAGAAGATGGATTCGCCCCGGGTGTTTTTGCCGAAGGTGAAGACCGCTCCGGCCCAGTCCGCCGAGGAGGCGTCGATGGGGACCTCGCCCCCGGTGCCGTTCAAGGTGATCGTTTGGCCGTCTTCGCTCACCGTGAGGGTCATGGTGACGTTGGTTCCATCCTTCAACGTGACGTTCATTTGAGCGCCGTCGAGCATTTTCAGCACCTGCCCGCGAACGTCGGCCTCGTCCGTCCCCGTGATATCCATCGCCGCGGCTAAGACTTTGACGGCTTCCGCGCCGGTGAGGTTCAGCGTGCAGTCGATGGCCTCGGGGGTGTTCCAAACCGTGGTGGAATCCATGCCCGCCGTATCGATTTTGGCGGACTGGGATATGGACCCGATCTTGTTGCCTTGGCCGTCCTCCAGGGACACGCTGAAGTTGACGGAGGATTCCCCGCCCTCGGTGCGGCCCATGGACAAGGAGGCGGAAAGCCAATCGAAACTGCTGAAGTCGTATTGTTTTAGGCCCGTGCCGCTGCCGTCCACCAAGCTCACCTGGCCGGTGGTCGCGTCCACATTCAACGTGAGAGTGATCGTTTTCCCATTGGTCAATTTCACGCTCATGGCGGCGCCGTTCATCCGCGCGGCCAGAGCCACGCACACCGCATTGAACTGTTTGGGATCGTCCCAGCCCGCGATGTTGAACGCCCCGGCCCACAGCTCGACGGCGGCGCGACCCGCGGGAGTGACTGAGTATCGCAGGGCCGCCTGGCTGCCGGGCCCGTCCGAATCCTCCAAACTGTAACTGATGACGGCCACGCGGCCGCCCTCCTTGCCCAACACGTTCACCTGGAACCCCACCGTGCTTTGAACCGGGGATTTCGTCCCGTTCAATTGGGTCCACTGGGCCCCGACGCCGACCGTGAGGTTGTTCCAGTCCACGTCGGTTTGCGCGTCGTAGCCGAAGGCCGCGTTGTTGCCGCCGATGGCCACCAGGTCGTTGCTGTCGTCGGTGTGGTATTTGCTCACGGAAACGGCGAGGGAGGCGGCGCCCGTGGAATCCGTCACGGTGATATCCGTGCCGTTCAGCTTTTGCAGGATGGTGAATTTATCCGCTTCGCTCAAAGGGCTTATATCGCTGCTGTTGTAATTCCCCAGGTAAAGGGCCCGCATCCAGGCGCAGGCCAGCCCGCCTTGCAGGTCCATCTTCACGTTGTAGCTCATGCCCTCGCTCGAGCCCGCCGCGGGCCCGGTCACGTCCATCTCCAACACGCCCATGCGCCGACCGGTGGAATCCTCGAATTGGATGCTGCAGGTCACCGTGAGCTTGCCGTCCGACACCCCGATGGAAAGAGAGGATTGGGTCAGGTCGATGTGGCCGTTCAGGAGGACGTCGTTCACCAAATCGTTGAGCACTCCGGTCAGTTGGGTCGGGTCCACGTTCAGGCCGGCGGCCTGCAAGCGCTCGACGGTCTGACCCGTGGCCAATTTGCCAAGCACCGTGTCCGAATTCGCCTTGATCGCGGCCTCCAACTGCGTCAGGGACGTGATGCTCGAGTCATCCAATAGGATGTATCCCATGAACTCACAGTAATAGGATTCCATCGCGGGATTCGAGGCGTCGGGCATGAACGAGAACGAAAGCTTCCCGTCGGTCAAACCGAAGGAGAGACGGCCCAAAATCCGGCGGTTGGGATCCATCACCGCCACCATCAAGGACAACGAGAGGTTGCCCTGGGAATCCACCCCCAGGGAGAACGTGGACCGGTTCCAATCCACCTGGCCGCCGTTTTGCATGGCGTCCAAAAAGCCGGTCAAAACATCGGCCAACTCCGTGTCGCCGGCGGCGTTGGCGTTGAAGATGGCCGCGTTGATCTTAATCCGCAAATCCGAATCGTTGTGAGCCACGGCCTTTTCAAATTCATCCAATGTTCCGTAGTTGGTCCCCAAAGCGTCGTTGATGAACCCCACAAAACCGGGGACCTCGCGGACGGATTCGTTGCCCGGGTTGGGGTTGACCGTCGCCTGGAACCCGGTTTGCCGGTTGTAATTGAATCCCACGGTTGTAAGGACGTTGCCGCCGTCGTCCACCAAGACGAAGGAGCATTTCACCACGGCCTGGCCGTTGTCGTCTTGTCCGATCGTGAAGGTGGATTGGCTTTTGTCCAGGGTGCCTCCCAACGCCAGCGTCTGGGTGAGGAACGCCTGATCGTCGGAGGAAAGGCCGCCGGCCTGACTACCGCTGAGCGCCGTTTGAATGGCCGCCGTCAGGGACGGGTCGCCGCTTTGCAGAGCGTTGATGAAGTCCTGCGTGCCGGTGAACGGCGTGAAACCCTGATCATCGGCGGTCAGCACGGAGTTGACGTATTGGACGATCGGGGACAGCCCGTTCGGGGTATCCTTCCACAGGTCGGGATCGTTCATGTTGATCTGGATTTTCATGGGGCTGAGCGTCTTCGTACTCGAATCGTATTCGATCACGCCCCAGCATTTCACCCGGCCTTGGGAATCGGACTGGGCCAGCCGCATGTCCACGGTCAAGGTCTGTTGATCGCCGCTCATGGAATCAAACCCCACCATGAAGGAGGACTGGCCCCAATCCAGCGTCGTGCCCCCTTCGGCGACGTTGACGAGCCAGTTGAGGATGCCGCCCGTCACGCCGGGTGCGCTTTGAGCCGCGGAACGGAGAGAATCGAAGAAGTCCGGAACGTTCTTCACGTCCGCCAAGAAATACTCCATCGATTCCGCATCGTCCTCCAGGTTGAGGCTGGGCAAATAGCCCTTCACCGCTTGAAAAACCTGCCACTGCACGACCTTGTTGTTCATGTTGAAGCTGACGGTGGGCGTGTAGTCGTTGGTTTTGCCGCTGTAGGAATAGCCTTCCGTGGCGATCAAGCTGCCAGTCGAGTCCACCATGGCGAAATCCGCGTTGATCGAAAGGTAGCCCTCCGCGTCATTGCCGACGGTCAGGGAAGAACGGCTCCAATCCAAAGTCGCGCCCGACAGGAGGTCCAGGAACCCTTGGATCACGGCTTGGTCTTCGGGGTCCGTATCGCTCGCCAATTTAGCCGACAATTGCTGCTGGAGGTTGTTCCCGTCGGATTCCAAATAGGACTCCAGCGTACCGGCATCGATGAAGGTTTGGCCGAACAACAGTTCCATGTAATCGAGGAAATTTCGGTCTCCCCGAACATTGGCGTTGTCCAGGTTGAGAGAAACTTGAAGAGCGAGGAACTTGTGGTTGGCGGCGTCGTAGCGCAGGGACAAATTACCCACGATCCCGTNNCCCGCCCTCCCCCCTTACGGCGAAGGACACGCTGAAATCCAAATGCCCGTCGCTGTCCACGCCGAAGGAAATGGAGCTTTGGTCCCAGGCCACGCTCGAACCCGTGTTCATGGCATTCAGAATGGCTTGGGCCAGATCGCCGTCTTTGTCGTCCTTGTAAGTGCCGTCGGGATTTTCGAGGTCCGCGACCATGGCATCCCGAAGGCTGGGATCGTTGTCGCGGATGGCCGCGTCCAGATCGTCCAACGATCCATAAGTGGTGCCCAAACAGGCGTTCACGTAGTCCACCGCGCCCGTCATCCGGCGCACCGCGGCGTTGGCCAGATTGGCCGTCACCGTGACGGTCATCCGGCCGCTCTTGTCCGCGGAGAACGTCAGGTTCGACACCAAACCGTCCTGGGGACTCACCAGGGCGAAATTGCCCTGGACCACGGTGTCGCCGTCCGAGTTCATGCCCACGGAGAGGTTGGAATCTTCCCACGACAGGCTCACCCCGGTGAGCAACTCATCCAGAAACTCCCGCAGGTCCCCGGTTTTCGACATATCCGCGCCGTTGGCCTCCGCATCCGTGATGGAATCTTCCACGGCTTGGGTAAGCGCGGAGTCGTGGTGGGCCACGGCATATTCGAACGCCGCCACGCTTATATAGTTTGTCCCGTAGGCGTTATTGATGAAGATGAGGAACGCCGGCTGATTCCGCACCGCGGCGTTGGCCAAGTTGAATCGGAACGTGGGCGTGACGGCGTTATTCTGCATTCCCACGTCCAGGTGGCCGAGCAAACCCGTGCCGTCGCTCACCCCCAGCATGGATTCAACCACCACCTTATTGTTCGCGTCCACCCCGATGGAAAAAGTGGACAAGCCCCAGGAGAAATGGGCGCCCATTCCGCCGTTCAGGCAGCTGTCCATCAGGGACAAAAGGTCGTTGGCGCCGTGGTCGGTGGATTCGCCGATGGATTTCTCGATGGCGGCCACCAGTTCATCCCGCGTCACGACGGTGGATTTCCCGGCCAGAGCGTCATCCAACTCCGACAGGCTCGTGATGGAGTCCGGCAAACCCAGGACGCTGCTCACGTAATCGAAGAATCCCGGCAGAGCGCGCACCGCGGCGTTGGCCAGGTTGGCGTCGATTTTGAGTAGCATCATTTTATGCGTCGAATCAAAAGACCCCGAAAGGTAGCCTAGCAGACCGCTCGGGCCCATCAGGGCGATGGAAGCCGAGGCGGAAAGATGGCTGTCGGCGTCGATGCCGAAGCTGATGGTGGACTGACCCCAATCCACGTACGAACCGACGCCGGACAGGAGGGCGGTCAGGAACTTTTGAAGGGATGTTTTTTGGGCGTCCGGCGCGTTATCCAAGGCCGTCTGCAGGGCCTGAACCAGGTTTTCGTCGCCGTTTTTCACCTGGCCCTCAAAATCCTCGACGCTGGTGAAGGGTTGGGCCGGTTTCACCAGATCGTTGAGGTAAGGGACGAAGCCGGTCAAGCTCCGCACCGAGGCGTTGCCCGGATTGATCGTGATCGTGAACGTGAACAGGCCCGGCGCGTCGGGGTCGTACGTCGCGCCCACCGAGCCCAGCGTCCCGTCCGCGTTGCGGTAGGACATCTGAAAGGTCGAATCGAACTTCGTCCCGTCGGCCCCCACGCCGAAGGACAGCGTGGAATCCTTCAGGTCGAGTCGGCCGCCGGCGGCCAGCAAATCCAGGAATCCGCCGTAAAGCGCGGATCCGACGGGGTCCTGGGAATTCACGGCGTCGAAATTCCCCCGCAGGACCGCGTCCGTTTTCAACTGCGCCGAAAAATCCGAAAGCGAGGTCACGCTCACCCCGAACACGGCGTTCACTAAATACAACAACACGTCCTGCGCCGCGGGATTGGCCCAGTTGACGGCCATCTTCATTTCGAAGCGACCGTTTTTGTCCAAATCAAAGGTGTAATACCCGAGGAGCATGTTGTTCTGATCCTTCACGGCCAAGGAGCCCTGGGTCGTCAGCGCCCCGCCGGGGACCACGCTCATGGAAAACGTGGTGCGCCGCCAGTCCACCTCCGCCCCTTCGGTCATGAGCTTCGTCAAGCCCAGGTAAATATCGCCGAAGGTGGAGTCCCCGAACGCCGTCTCGATTTCCTTGTCGAACGCCGCCTCCAGCGCCCCGCCGTCGGCGGTGTCGAGGTCCTTTTCCACGTCTTCCCACGACGCGTAGTCGTGGCCCGCCGCCGGCCCCACCGCCGCGTTGAAGAGCCGGAGCATCACCGCCTGGTTGGTGGGGTTTTCCATGTTGGGCGTGACGCCGACCGAATACGCATGGAGGTTGGCGTCATAGTTAAAATCGAGGGTGCCGATAAAGGAACCGTCCGCGTCCCAGAGCCGGCCCAGACTTAAACCGCTCACCATCGCTCCTTTTTGGTCCGTGCCGATGGTGAAGCTGGACCGGGACCAATCCATATGGCTGTTGCGGGTGCTGTTCCCCAGGAACGCCTGCAGGATCATGCAGGACGTGGGATCCGTGGTGGCGGCGAATACCGCGTTGAGAAGGATTTGCCTCCCCGCGTCGGTTTTGATCGAGGCCTCAAAATCCGCCATGGTATCGAACGTCTGTCCCAGGACGTTTTCCAGGAACGGCAAAAGCTTGGCCCGCACGGATTCCTCGTTCAAGTTGGGGCTGAAGGCGATGGTGGTTTGCGGCGCGGTTTGAGCGTTCTCGGCGTAGGAAGCGACGATCTGCCCCAAATATGCATGGGACGCGTCGCGCACGCCCAAGGCCATTTGGGCGGTCACATAACCGTCCGAGCTGAACGAGATGGAAAAGCTCGATTTGGACCAGTCCACCGTCGTTCCGTCGGAAAGCATGTCGACGATCCCCATTAAAGACAGTTTGAGGACGGGGTCCATGGCCGTGTCGTCCGTCAAGCCCTGCAGGATTTGGGCGCGAACTTTGGAATCTTTGCCGCGCAAGTCCTTCTGCAAATCCTGGACGTTTTGGAAAGTGGTCCCGCACAGTTCGCCGAAGTATTGCACCACGAAGCCCTGCATGTCCGGGTTGTTCATGTCCGGGGTGACGCTCACGGTGAACCCGCCGTCCGTCGCGCTGTAATTCAGCGTGAGGGAACCCATCAACCGCCCGGTGGTCTTGTCCGCCACGGCCAGGGAGGCCTGGGAAGAAAGGTCTCCGTTTTCATCCAACCCGACGTAAAGGCTGGACCGATCCAAATCCAAAACGCCGTTGCCGCCGGTGAGCTCGTCGAAAATCGACAGCAGCGTGTCGGTCATGGAACTCTGGGTTTCTTCCAGCATGTTCCGGTACTTCGTCTGGAGGTCCGNNGAAAGTCGTGTTGAGAACCGCGTTGTATAGGCTCAGGAGAATCTGTTGGACGGCCTTATTCTCTCCGACCAGGTTGAACCCGACTTGAACGGTGTTGCCCTTGGAATCGTAACTGGAGGTGATGTAACCCGCCAAAAGGCCGTTTTTGTCATTCATGGCCACGCTGGAACTCGCCGTCACGTGGCCCGATCCGCCCACGGAAACGGAGAAGCTGGACTGGCTCCAATCCGTTTGCCCGCCCGCGGCCGCCAAAGCCACGGCGCTTTCGAGGATGCCGGCCGTGAGCGTGTCGCCCTCGCTGATGGCTTTGTCGATCCGCGCCTGGAGCCCCTGCGGGCTTTGCAGCGCCTCGCTGAACGCGCCCAAATGACCGTCGGTGTTGCCCGCGGAGGTGGACAACACGCCCGCCAAAACCAGGAAGGTGCTCATCACGTTCTGGCCTTCCACCCGGCCCAGGTTCACGGAAACGCCCAGCATCGCGGAGGAATCCGTGTCCGCCCCGATGGAAACCGTCACGTACCCCACCACGTCGTCCTCGCCCCACGCGGATTTTTTCTCCACCACCGCCACGCGGATGTCCCCGGTCAGGCCTCCGTTCGCGTCGATCCCGATGGAGAAAACCGACCGGGTAAGATCGATCCTAGTGTTCTCGCTTCGGGTGACGTAGTTCACCAGGGAGGCCAGGGCCACGCCCATGCTTTGGTCCGTCATGCCGTTGATCCCGGTCAATAAGGTCTCCCGCACGCCGCCCGTGTCCGAATTCAGCTTCGACTCGAAATCGCCCCACGAGGCGAAGGTCGTCCCGGACATTTTGCCGAAAATATCCAGCATCCAGCCGCGGACCTTGTCGTTGCCCAGGTTGTAGGAAATGGCCGCCGTAAAGGCGCCCCCTTTGGCGTCGTAGGTCAGCGTGAGGGAACCCACCAAACCGCTCGAGTCCACCAGGGCCAGGGACACTTGGGAAACGAGTTTGCCCTGGGAATCCTGGGAAATGGTGAAGGTGGATTGGCTCCAAGACAGAGAGCCGTCCAGGGCGGCTTTCACCATCATCGTCAGAATGGGCTGGATCAGCGCGTTCGACTCTTCGCCCGCCGCGTCCAACAGTTTTTGGCGAAGGCCCGCGTCCGTCTTCAAAGCCTGCTCGAAGGCGCTGATCGTCCCATACGTCCCTTTTTTCACGCCCGCGATCTCTTCCAATAAGGGCAGCAACAGGTCGCGGATGTATTCGTTGTCCAAATTGGGCGACAGGCCGGGAGCGATGAACTTCCCGTCCTCCGAGCTGTCCAGGGTGATGCAACCCAGGAAGCCCTTGTCCTTGTTCGTCACCGCCAAATGGAACTGGACGCTCAATTTGCCGTCGTATCCCACGCCCAGGAAAAAGCTGGAGCGGTTCCAGTTCACGCTCACGTCCGTGGCCATGATGTTCAGCACGCTCTGCAGGAACGATCGGACGGACGGGTCGGAAGCGGTGGCGATGGCGCTTTGGATTTTGGCGCGCCAGTGAGTGTCGCTGTGGAGGTTGGCGACGAAATCCTGGACGCTCCCGAAAGTCGAACCCATGATGTGGTTGAAGAACGTCACGGCCAGCGCCTGCATGGCGGGGTTGGTGAGGTCCGGCGACACCCCCATGCTGAACTTGTTGGCGGCCACGTCGTAGTTCACGTCCACGCTGCCCAGGGGATTCCCCCGGGCGTCCTTGGTGGCCAGGGCCAGTTGGGCCGTGGGATTGCCTTGCGCGTTCAAACTGATGACGAAGGTGGATTTGTCCCAGTCGATCGAATCGTAATTGGCGACGGCGTTCAAGAAGTTGGTCAAATCCGTCTGCTCCGCCGAACTGAGGGAAGCCATCGCCTGAGTGATCTTCGCTTGCAAACCGGCGTCGCCTGTTTTTAGCCCGGCCGCGAAATCTTGGAGCGTATAATAGGTGATGCCCAACGCCTGGTTGAGCCATTGGGCCAGATAAGACGGATTCGTGTATGTAATCCCTTTCACAACGAAGGTTTGGGCGTTCTGCCAAACGGGATTGGCCAGGTTGAGGCTGATTCCGGCCAGGAACTTTCCGTCCGCCGCGCTGTAGGTCAGAGTCATGTCCCCCAGAAGGGAATGGTCCCCGGAACTGCCCACAACGGCCAGGGACATGCTGGAGGAAATGTTGCCGTCCGCGTCCAATCCGAAGAAGAAACTGGATTGGCTCCAATCCACATAACCCCTGCTATTGATAAACATGTCCCAAAATACGTTCGACAGGGGCGTGACGGCGCCCAACCAGTTCCCGGTCCGGTAAAGGTCCAGCGCGCCGTAGACTTTAGCCGCGAGACCCGTGAAGGTGTAAGCTTGGGACATGTATTGAAGATTTTCCAAGGTCGTGATCCCCGTCCCACATAAATTCTGCAAATTGGGAATAGGCGAGTTCAAGAGGGTTTGATTCGTCATGTTCGGGCTGAACCCGAACGCGAACCGGTCGTCCGATGCGCTGTAGGTAGCCTGGGCATACCCCAAAAGCCCCCCTTGCGCGTCGACCATGGCCAAAGACGCCTGGCACGTGAGGTTTCCGTCGGACTCCACGCCGATTTGGAAACTGGACCGGGACAAACTCAGCGTGCCTTGCGTCATCATCACGTTCAAGAGGGCGGTCAACAAGGACTTGGACGCCGCGTCCATGGCGCCCTTGTTCAACGCGGCCGTGAGCTGCGCCCGCAAACCGTTGGCGGCGTTGCCCACGCCCACGATATCCGACAAGGTCGTGTATTTCGCGCCGTGGCCCAGAATATGGTTCAGCAACCCCACCAATTGCTTTTCCATGGCCGGGTTCGACGGGTCGAGGGACACGGACGGCAGCCAGGCGTTGTCCTTGGCGCTGAACGACATGGAGACGGAGCCGTTTAGTTTCCCCGTGTCTTTGTCCACGATGGCCACGGACACGCCGGCGGNNCGATGGAACAGGTGGATTGGTCCCAATCCACCTTGCCGTTTTGCGATACGGACGCCAAAAGACCCGTCAAGAGCGATTGCAAACCGGAGTCGGACAGCTTGTTGATGGCCGCGGTGAATTTGGCGATGAGGCCCGAAACGCCGTTCGCAACACCGTCGAAATCGGCCGTGGTCAGGTTCGCCACGCCCAGGGCGGCGGCCAAAACGGATAGGGCCAAATCGCGGACCGCGGGATTGGACATGTTGAAGGAAAACGAGGGGAGGAGTTTCCCGCCCGTCGGACTGCATCCCAACGCGAGGTGCCCCAGGAGGTTGTGTCGAGCGTCCACCACGGCCAGGGACACCTGGAAGAAGAGTTTCCCGGTGTCCGGATTCACACCAAACGATATGGAGGATTGGGAGAGGTCCAAGCCGTTCCAGTCGGCTTGAATCAGGGTGTTCAACAAGTTTTGGAGCGCGGTTTTTATTCGGGGGTCCATGGAAGGCGAATTCACCAGCAGCCCCCTCAGAATGGAAATAAAACCCGAGGCCGATTGGAACGAAATAACGGAGCCTGCCGGCGCGTAGGAAAGGCATCCGCCGAAAAGATTGTTGAGAGCGGAAAAGATTTGACTCCGCACAACCGGATTGTTCAAATTCAAGGAGTAGCTGACGCCGAACCGGCCATCCGAGGCGCTGTAACTGAAGGTGGTATAAGAAACGGGGACCGCCGACCACGGGCTCGACAACCGAGCCAACGACAATTGGGAGCTTAATTTGCCGTCGGCGTCTTGCCCGATGAGAAAGGAGGAATGGAGGTAATCCACCGCACCGCCGCCCCCCACGGCCCCCAACCCCACCGCAATCGACACCAATGCGGCGGACCCCGGGTCGGTGAACTGCGACGGAGTGTTATTGCCACCCTGCCCAAGAATACCGACTCCACCGTCCAGGGACTCAAGAAGGCTCTCCGTGGTTAGGTTGTTGTTGTTTCTGGGGTACAAAGCCAAGAATAAATCATTCAAAAGGCTAAAGCTGTATCCGCGGGCATTTGAAAAGGTGACGACGGTAAATATTGAGTTGGCTAAGTTCGGCGAGAAATTCAGGAGATATTTGTTGTCCTTGGCGCTGAAATTGTAAACGATGTTCCCCAAGGTCGGCGCGCCGGCGCCCGCGACGACGGCTTTGACGGAGAAAGACGCCTGGCTCGTGATCTTGCCGTCTTTGTCCACGCCCAGGAACAACGTGGAGTTGTCCCAATCCAATTGGCCGCCGTTGGTCATGGCGTCCACGATCGCCGCCAACGCGGCTTTCATCGCCGCGGAATTGGTGGACGCGTTGATGGTGGCTATCACCCGGCCACGCACGCCTGTGTCGGTCATATTCTCCAAGTCCCGGGCGGAAACGCCCAGAAGCGCGGGCAGCATGTCGCGGGCCGCCGGATTTCCCATGTTCAGGGAAATGCCGGCTTGGAACGCGCGATCCGACGAGTTGAAGGAAACCGTAAAATTGTAAAGAACCTTTCCGTCTTCCACCACGGCCAGGGACAGTTGACTGCTCAACGCGCCGTCCGCGTCCAGCCCGATATAGAAACTGGACTGATCCACGTCCACCCGGCCTTTTTGAAGCGTACTCAAGTAGGTGTCCAGGAAGGTCTGAACCGCGCCGCCCGCCGCCGCGGCCGCGGTTGTCAGGCTCGCCAACAGCGAGGGGTTGATGGGTTGTTCATTGAAATAATCGCTAAACTTGAGGTTTAAGACGAGAAGCTTATTAAGAAAATTCATGACCCATTGCTTTACCGTAAAGTTGCTCATATTGAAAGAAACGCCGAAAGTGAATTTATTGACCTGGCTGTCAAAAGAGGCCGTGACGTATCCCACGAGTTTCCCGGCGCTGTCCGTCATAGCCAGGGAGAATTGGATGCTGAACTTGTTCAAGTTCGTATTATTCTCAAGTTGGATGCTGGACCGATTCCAGTCCACGCCGCCGTTGGCCAAGGCTTCCAGGAACCCGATTAAAAATTGGCTGGAAGCCGCGTCGGGATAAACGGATGAAATGGCGGCGCGGATGCTGTTGAGAAGCGTCATGTTCCCGCCGAGGTCGCTCTGCAAAGCGTCGAAGGTGGTGTAAGTGGTTCCAAAAGCCTTGTTGAACAGGGGCAGAAGGCAATTGCGGACGGACGCGTTGGCCAAATTTGGCGATAAACCGATGATCCCTGAATTCGAGATGTTGATGGTTCCCAAAAACCCGCTTTGGTTTTTGGTTCCCAGAGCAACCTCTTCCGTGCCCTTGGTCCGGTCTTTATCCAAACTATACGTCAACGTCGTGTGGCTGAGGTCGATGACGGCGCCCTGAGTCGTCATGAGGTCCAAAATGGCTGTAATAGCGATCTGCAGGTCCGGGTCTAAAACATCAGTTCCTGTGTTGGGCTTCAGGAAATAGCTTCTGACCAATGTATCGTCCTTCAACGAGTTTTGAACTTCTTCCAAAGACCAACCCAAGCCGGTTCGGGAATTAATAAATTCGTATAAGGTGCCGAACAACCACGGGTTGCCGGTATTGGCGGAGAAAGACAACAGGAATGTTTCGTCCTTGGCGCTGTAGGAGGCGTTCAGGTTCCCCAGAAAACCAAACCCCTCAGTTCCGATGCCCAGGGATTGCTGAACCTCGGCGTTGCCTTCCGCGTCGACGCCCAGGAAGAGGCTTGATTTGGACCAATCCACCTGGGAGCCTCCCCAACCGAAGGGAGAATATCCTCCGTTTCCAAAAACCGCCGTGAATTGCGGTAAAAGGGTTCCGTCGCTCAGTTTCTCGTTGAGGATGTCCGTCGTGAGAGTGTAATTAAGGCCCAAAACCGTTTGAAGGAGGGTCAAATACTTGGTCTGCATGACCGGGTTGACCAGGTTGGGCGAAAGACCGAAAGAAAACGCGTCTTTATCCGGCGAGTAGGACGCGCTCAACGAACCCAGAAGCTGTTCGTTCGCGTCCACCACGCCGATGGACAACTGCACGTTGTTGTTGCCCTGCGCGTCTTTCCCGATGAAGAAATTGGATTTGGACCACTGGATATGGCCCCCGTTGTCCTTGAACGCCTGTTCGAACCCGGTCAAGAGAGTCTGCATGCTCGGATCGAGGGATTGGAACGCGGCGTTCACGACGTTGAAAAAGTTCGGGTCCGTCAGGAATTGCTGTTCGAACTGGTCGATGGCGCCGAAGGACGTGTCGTTCAAAAGTTTCTGCAAAAAGGGCACGAGGCTTTCGCGCACCGCGAGGATGGTCAGATCCGGGGACAGTCCGTAGGAGAAGGCATTGCTGCTCGAATCCCAATTCATGACCGCGTTTCCGATGGACGTGCCGTCCGGGATCCGCAGGCCCATTTGCAGGGAGAAGAGATCGTCACCTTTGGCGTTTTTGCCCAGGCTCACCATGCCTTTGCCGCTGTCCACCCGGCCGGTGGACAGGTAGTTCATCAGGTCCGCGCCAAAATAGGAAGAGAGGTTCCCCAAAGCGCCGGTGCCGGAGGCCAGCACGTAGGCGCGCAAATCATTCATGTTTTTCACGCCCGGCGGCAAGGTAAACGTCTGGCCAAGAATGGTATTCAGAATGCTTTGGCCCCCCGGCGCAAAGAGGAGCGTGTTGATCATGGACTGGCCCAGGTCCGACGCCAGGTTCACGCTGAAACTTTCTAGGAGCCCGGACTGGCAACCGGCCTGCATCCCGGCCAAGAACACCTGGCCGGACGTGGTGTTGATCCCGTTCAAAAAAGTAATGAGGTTGGATACCAGGGTTTTGTTCGCGGACGACTGAAGGTTGGACAACCCTTTCTGGGTCAGGACCGCGCTGTAAATATAGAGACCGCCCACGGTGTAGGAAACCGTCAAGGCCAAATCGCCGTTGTCGTCCTTGGCCATGCGCAACACCCAGCCGGTTTGGGTGTCGTTGTCGTACCCCGGCAAATACATGGTGAACCCCTGCAAAACGTAGCTGGAATGCATCCCCCCCGGCACCGTCACGTAATAATAAACGCCCATGAGCCAATGGAAAAGGCTGTCGGAGTTCGCCAAAACCGCCGGGGTAAGTCTCGTATTCAATTGAGTTTCGAGATCGGTTAACGGCCCGTGTTCGGTGAAGGGCCCGTATAGGTTCGCCTCATTCGACAACGCCAAGGCCACCACGGGCTTGTTGTCGCGCAGGAACGTCAAGGTGGTTTCGGCCAGGCCGTCCTTGTCCGGGGCCACGGTGAGGGTCGCGCCGTTGTTCTTTTTGAAATCGAAGTCGGGGAAATACATCTGCGCGGATTTGAGCCAGCCTTGATCCACGAACACGGCGGCCAGCGCGCGGAAATCGTCCGGGCTGTCGAAGGGCAGCTGGGCCAGGGCATTGGCCACGTCGGCGGCGTCTTTCACGCCATTACCGTCGATGTCGTGCATGTCTCCGAAGGAGATGTCCTTCGCGCCACCCGAGCCGTCCGTCAGGTCCAGCCCGATGGTCACGCTGCCTTTGGACTGGTCGCTGGAATCGTCCGGGGCGGAATGGAAGGTGATGTCCACCCACGCGCCGGCGTCCTTAGTGCTGGAAAGGGGCTCGCCCGGCGTTTCCGCGGTCTGGTAAAGCTCGAAAGAGAGATCGATCTGGCCCGCGTCGTCGATGGAAAGGCCGGTGAGCCACGCCCCCGCCAGCGCGGCCATTTGGTTGATTTGGGCCACGGCTTGGTCGGAGAGCGTCTCCCCGTTTATCCGGGCGCCGGTCTGGAGCGCGCCGTCCTTGATGACGTAGGACGAATCCGCGGACGAAACCGTGATGAGGGATTCGGAGTTGCTGGTGGACCCCTTGGATTCCGCGCGATGGGTGACTTTGCCGTTGGCGTCGTAGGTGATGACCTGTTCGTCGGTGTTGCTCCAGGCGGTATCGTTCGTGGACGCGCGGGTTTCTAGGTTGCCGTCGGAGTCCACCAAATGGGTGGTGTTTTGGGAATGGCTCGACCCGGACATGGCGGAGATGGAATGGATCATCTTGGCATCGCCGCCGAAGACGGCGAACCACTGCTCGGAGGTCCCGTGGCCCGTGGTGGTGCTGCCCGCGCTGGAGCTGGTGTAGGTCACGGTTTCGGTGTCGGGGTTGCCGTCGCCGTCGGCGTCCACGGTGTTGCCGGCGGCGTCGCGGATCACCACCGTCACCGTGCCGGACACAGTCGGTTCGGCCGGGGCCGCGCCGCTGATGTCCGTCGTGCCGTACCCGTGGGCGCCCACCAGCCGGCCCTGCCCGTCGTAATAGGAGAAGGTGTGGTCCACGTTGGTGTTCGTGGTCACCATCTTGCTGTCGTGGTCGGTGGAGGTGGAGATGGTGGTGTTGGTGGACTCGGCCACCAGGGCTTTGCCCTGAATGACCACGTACACCTGGTCGATCGTGCCGGTGTAGGGGTTGGAATCGCCCGTGGTATCGTCGATGCTGGCGCCCGACACCTCGCCCTCTCCCCGGGCCGAAATAAGTCGGCCCTGGTCGTCATACCGGTAGGAAACCACCACCACCGAATGGCTGCTGGACCCGTCGTTGCCCGTGGTGTCGGAGGTGTTGATCGAAAGCGCGACCACGGGCTGGCCCTGCAGAATTATGAAACTCTGATAAATGCTGCCCGTCGTCACACCGCCTTTCTTGGCGTCCACGTCGTCGGCGGTATTGTTGCTTGACGTGGTCCCGAACGCCGCGGCCCCCATCATTTGCGCCTGGCCGTTGTAAAAGTAGGTGGTGGTCATGGTCTGCGAGGACGTGGCCCCGGCGTTGTCCGTGCTGGCGGTGGTCGAACTCTGGGAAAGCATGGCGGGCTGACCCTGGATGACGACGTAGCGCTGGGTCAGGTTGGACGTCGTGGTCCGGGTGGTGAACGCGCCCTGCCCGTCGCCGTCGGGATCGTTGAAGACCTGTTCCCAGCTGGTGACCGTGCCGTAACCGGTAACTTTGATCAGCCGGCCCTGGCTGTCGTACACGTTGTCCATCACCGAGTGGGAGTGGCTGCCGTCCGATCCTTGAACGCCGTCATAGCTATCCGTCACCTGTTCCTGGACCTGGGCCTGGCCTTGGAGGATCAGGTACGTCTGCTGGGTGACGGTGTGGCCGGCCCGGTTCTGCATCCCCGGGGCGTACTCGACGGTGGAATCGGGAACGAAATGGCCGCTGCCGTCCGCCCGGGAGAACACGAGCGTGACGGTCCCGTCGCCCGCCGAGGAAGGTTGAACCGCCGCCCGCTCCACCACCTGGCCGTCCACCCGGCGCACCCAGACCCCCGATTCTTGGACGAACCCCAGGCCCGTCAGATAATCGGCCGTCGGCTCGGTATAGACCTGGCTGTTGGACCAGGATTCCGTGTTCCCCGAGGCCCCGATGAGCTGTCCGTCGTCGTTGTAGGCAAAAGTCATCGTGCTCACGCTTCGGGAGTAACCGTTTTCATTCTCGCCGACGGGCGTGCCGTCCGCATGGAGAGCGAAGGAGGTGGTTTGCGACGATGCCAGCAGGGCCTGGCCCCGGAGGATGACGTAGGTTTGCGTCGTGACGCTTTCGTTCAGCTTGGACACCATTTCGCTTTCGTTCCACACGCCGTCCCGGTTGGCGTCGTTCCACACGCGCTGGCAGGAATACGCTTGGGTGTTTCCCGTGGCGCCGACGAGCTGCCCCTGGTCGTTGAAATGATAATTCGTGATGGATTGAGTGAAGGAATACCCCTGGCTTCCGGCCGGGATGATGTGGGCCGCTTCTTGGCCGGGCGGAACCGCCTGGTCCAGGCTCCACGTGGAGGACGTCGATTGAACCACCTGGGCCTGGCCCTGGATCACCGCGTACACCTGGTCCGTCGTGGTGTACGTGGGGCGGTCGACATACCCTTCGGTGTATTCGAAGGCCGCCACTTGGGTGTAACCGCCGGTTTCCGGCGGGAGACCGGCCAGGACCAACGCCGCGTTGACCAACGGATCGGCGGGTTGCTCTTCCTCAAAAACCAGATACACGCCGTCGGCGTTTTGCGTCACCGTCACGCGATCGCCGTTGGCGTCCTGCCAGATTCCCCCCGACCCCGTGTCCGTGTAACCCAAACTCGCCAGATAATCCCCGACGTCGGCCGAGAACGACTGCGAGTCGGCCCAGGACTCGCTGGACCCCGTCGCGCCGATCAATTGCCCCTGCGCGTTGAATTGGTAGTTCGTCGTGCTCACCGTCTCGTTGTACCCGTTCTCCGTCGGCTGATACGCCGTCCCGTCCGCCTTCAGCGCCACCGTCGTCGACACGCTTCGCGCCACCTGCGCCTGCCCCGCGATCACCGCATACGTCTGCGCCGTCGTCGTCTCGCTCCGCTTCACTTCCCCGACGGGCGGGGACTGGGTCACGTAGCTCTGGGTCGCAGCGTTCCACGTCTTCGTCGTCAGCGCCACCGTCGTCGAATCGGTCGTCGCCCATCCCGTCGCCCCGATCAACTGACCCAGGTCGTTGAAAAGGTAGTTCGTCGTGCTCAACGTCCTGCTGTACCCGTTATCATACGGACAATAAGGGTTGCCGTAGGCGTCCAGCGCCAACGTCGTCGATACGCTCTCCACCACCTGCGCCTGGNNGGTAGTTCGTCGTGCTCACCGTCTTGCTGTACCCGTTATCCTCCGGACCATACGGGTTGCCGTCGGCGTCCAGCGCGAGCGTCGTCGACACGCTTTGCAACACCTGCGCCTGCCCATCGATCACCGCATACGTCTGCGCCGTCGTCGTCTCGCTTTGCTTCGCTTCCTTGGCGGGCTGGGACAAGGGCTCGTAACTCTGGCCGTTCCACGTCCCCGTCGTCAACACCTCCGTCGTCGAGTAACTCGTCACCGATCCCGTCGCCCCGATCAACTGACCCTGGTCGTTGAACCGGTAGTTCGTCGTGCTCACCGTCCGGCTGTACCCGTTCTCATTCGGGCTATATGGGTTGCCGTTCGCGTCCAGAGCCAAGGTCGTCGATACGCTCACCACCACCTGCGCCTGACCCGCGATGATCGCATACGTCTGCGCCGTCGTCGTTTGGCTCCGCCGGGTTTCCGGTCCCACCGCCTCCTCAGACACGCTCTCTTTCCACGTCCCGTCCGGCTGCAAATCGTCATACGTTAACTGGTAGTCCCCGCCCACCACCGCCACGCGGACGGTCCCTTCCACAATCGGGTTGCCGGTCGCGTCCAGAACTTCCTTTCCATCCGCCCCCGTCTCATACCGCACCCACTGGCCCCCCACCTCCACGTACCCCATCCCCGGCAAATAGGCCCTCGGATCCTCGTTCAACACTTGCGTCGTCGAGTCGCTCGTCGTCGATCCCGTCGCGCCGATCAACTGCCCATCCTCGTTGAAATGGTAGTACGTCGTGCTCACCGTCTTGTTGTACCCGTTCTCCTCCGATGTATAAGGGTTGCCGTCGGCGTCCAGCGCCAACGTCGTCGACACGCTCTCCACCACCTGCGACTGTCCCGCAATCACCGCATACGTCTGCGCCGTCGTCGTCTCGCTTCGCTTCGCTTCCCGGTTCCATTGGGATTGCGGCAGGGCCACGTAGCTCTGGCTCGCCGTGTTCCACGCCTCCGTCGTCAGAACCTCCATCGTCGAATCCGTCGTCGTCGATCCCGTCGCCCCGATCAACTGACCTTGCGCGTTAAAATGGTAGTTCGTCGTGCTCACCGTCCGGCTGTACCCGTTCTCCGTCGTCTGATACGCCGTCCCGTCCGCCTTCAGCGCCAGCGTCGTCGAGACGCTCTCCACCACCTGCGCCTGGCCCGCGATGATCACATACGTCTGCGCCGTCGTCGTCTCGCTCCGCCGGGCTTCCCCGCCCACCGCCTGCCACGACACGCTCTGTTCCCACGTCCCGTCCGGCTGCAGGTCCATATACGTCAGCCGGTAGTCCCCGTTCACCTCCATCACGCTGACCCGCCCGATCACTACCGGGAACCCGGAATCGTCCAACACCTCCCGCCCGTCCGACCCCACCTCATACCGCGCCCACTGACCGCCCCCCTCGTCCACGTACCCCATCCCCGGCAAATAGGAGCTCGGGTCCTCGTTCAACACTTGCGTCGTCGAGTCGCTCGTCGTCGATCCCGTCGCCCCGATCAACTGCCCACGGTCGTTGAAATGATAGATCGTCGTGCTCACCGTCCGGCTGTACCCGTTCGCCGTCGGAGCATATGGGTTGCCGTCGGCGTCCAGCGCCAAGGTCGTCGACACGCTCTCCACCACCTGCGCTTGGCCATCGATCACCGCATACGTCTGCGCCG
>PMLF01000194.1 GCA_003158755.1 Elusimicrobiota bacterium
TTGGCGAAAGAGACGGCCAAGGCCACCGAGGACATCAAGAAGAAGATCGAGATGATCCAGACCGACACCAAAGGCGCGGTCGAGGCCATCGCCGCCATCGGGGAAATCATCAACAAGATATCCGACATTCAGTCCGCCATCGCCGCCGCCGTCGAGCAGCAGACGAAGACGACCAACGAAATCTCGATGAACCTGGCCGAAGCCGCTCGGGGCACCTCGGAAATCGCACAGAACGTCACCCACGTGGCCCGGGACACCCAGAGCACGTCCGCCGCCGCGGCCGACACGCAGAACGCCGCCGCGGAACTGGCCAACATGGCCAGCCAATTGCAGGGAATCGTCGGGCAGTTTAAGTAGGGGTTCGGTCTATCGGACGACGTCGACGGCGGAGGCCGCGGTTTTGTCGTCGATCCGAATGTTCAATCGGCGGGCGATGGGAAGGTTGAAGCTGGCTTTGATCTTGGAGGGGGTTTGAACCGGCAATTTATCGATGGGTTGGCCGGCGAGGGCTTTCATCGACAGGTGGGCCGCCAGCTCCCCATTGTTCCCATAGTCGGGGAAAAAGGCCGCCACGGCCCCCGCTTTCACGAAGGACGGAGAGACGCCGACGACGGGAACGCCTTTTTCGTAGGCGTCTTTTAGGAACAGACTGATCGAGTTGATCGGGAAAATGACGGGGTCGGGCCAGAGGAAGAGGCAGTCCGCCTTCTGTTTAAAGGTCAGCATGGCCCTGTCCACCTCGGCGGGGGACGAGGCCGGGTAGATCGACAGGCCGCCCTTCCCCTCCAGGGCCCTCACCTCGCGGATCAAGGCGGGGGAGCCTTCCGGGTTGTAAATGAATCCCACGGTTTTAACGTCGGGCAAAGCGCGATGGATTTGAGCGACGTAATCCGCGATGGGTATATCCAAAACCACTCCGCCGTAGGGCAGGTTGTTTTCCGACGCCAAGGCCATGCAAAAAACGACCGGCGCGGAGCGTTCCTTTTCCCGCGCCCGTTGGGCGGCCGGACCGCCGACGGCCAAGACCAGGTCGGGAGAGGTCCGGAAAATATTTTCAACGAGGGTTTCGGAAGCGCCGAAGTCGTCCGGGAGGGTCATCGTCTCCACGGTGGCCCCCGGGGAACGGGCCGATAAGGTTTTTCGAAATCCTTCCACGGCTTCGTTGTAGGCGGGCAAGTCCTTCGAACGCAGAACGACGACGCGAACCGTCTTCGCCGCCGCCGCGCCGGCAAAAGCCAGAAGGAGAATGAAACCGATCCCCCGCGTTTTCCAACGCCAGTCGAACCTATCCCTCATCCGCCCCCCTTTTTTACCTTGCGCCGCGTTGGGGCATTCTATAGCATTAGTCCCATGTTAGGGAAGGGGTGTCCTGCGGGGAACGGCGGAAATCGGGCCGAGAAAGAATCGGTAAAATAGGAGGGTGACGAAATGAGAAAGTTTCTCACGTGTTGTTTGGCGGCGATGGTCCTGCCGTTGGCCGGAATCGTCCGCGCCGCGGAAAAAGGCCACGGATTGGAGCAGGGTTTCTTAGGGGATATCCCCACCGTCACGGGCGTGTCGAAAAAAGCGGAGTCCGCGAAGGACGCTCCCATGAGCCTCTACGTCGTTTCCCAAGAGGAACTCGACCGCTGGGGAGTCCGGAACCTCTATGAAATCTTTCAGCGTGTCCCCGGTTTCTCATTCTACAACACGGACTATTATGGCCAGTACGGCCCCATCGCGCGGGGTTCGCAGTCCATCTGGCGTTTCGGCGCCAGCATCGAACTTATGAACATCGTGGACTTCGGCCACTGGACCATCGCCCCGCGATGGTTTGAAAACATCGAAATCGCCCGCGGTCCCGCCGGTCTCATGTGGGGCAGCGGCGCCGAGGCCGGCCTTCTGAACTTCAACCTCCGCACGGACCTGAACGGCGCCGAAATCGACGCGGAAGCCGGCGACTACGGGCGCCGCGCCTTTGATTTCATGTACGGCCGGAAGCTGGAGGNNCGCACGGACCTGAACGGCCCCGCCGCCTCCGTCGAGCTCGGCGACTACGGTCGCCGCGCTTACGACCTTATGTACGGCAAGAAGCTGGAGGGAGGCAAGCCGGGAGACAACATGTTCTTCGGCTATCACATGGAAGAGCAGTATCCCCAGGTGTTCCATGGGGCGCTGGCGGGCATGGGGCAGAATTCCAATGACTGGAAATCCGACGGCATCAACCCCTCCCAATCCTTCATCGGGAAAGTTCAGAAGGATGACATTAAAGTGACCTTCTTCCAAGACCACGACGCCTTCGTGGCGCCGGTCTGGTGGAACGGAAACGCCGCCATGCAGAACCAGTTGGAGCAATTGCAGGGGAGCAATTGGGGAGACCAGATGGAGATCCTGTCCTATCGGATCGAGTACAGCCTGCCCCTGGGCCTGGAGAACTTCAAGGCGTCCTTCTACAACGACTACTATCAAAAACAGTGGTCCGTCGAACAAGTCGCCATCGACACGCAGAGGAAGAAGGCCGTCGGCTTCCGGACGGACACCGACCTGCTGGACAAGAAGTTGAACATCAACGTCGGCGGCGACTTGTGGGGAGAAGACCAACTCACGGCCCCCTCGTTCACTTCTTTCTGGGCCGATCAGAACTGGGACATCAATTGGTTCCAGGATTCGGCCAGCTCGGTCCCCGCGCAGGTCAGCAAGATGCCTTACCGCAACATCTACGGCCAGGCCAAATTCAACCTGTTGGATAATTTCGGAATATTGGCGGGAGGACGGGCGGATTACCAGCAATCCGCCGAGACGCAGCACACGATCTATTCCGAGCGCGGCGGCCTATTCTTCGACGTGAGCCAGGACCTGTCGGTAAAGTACCTTTATAACAACGCACCCCGCCGGCCCCAGGCCAATGAAGCCGGCCAAGGGGTTAACTCGGAAAAGTTGGGAGCGCATGGGTTGATCGCGTCCTACAATATCCACGAGAAGGCCAGCGCCGACGTAACCCTGTTCACCCAGAAATTGGACAACCAGATCTCCCGGAAATCCTCGTCGTTCAACACCTTCACCAACGCGGGGGGTCTCAAATCGAACGGCGTCGAATGGGGGCTCAAGTACATGCCGTTGAAGGACGCTCTCGTTTACTGGAACGGTTCATTCCAGAGCGTGAAGGTGGAGCGGGGCTATTATAACGGCGTGGAAACCCTCGCCTCCATTAGTTCCCGCGATCCCAGCAATCGGGCGCTGTTCGTTCCCGAATTCACCAGCTTCCTCGGCGTCGAGGTCCCCGTGACTCGTTTCGCGCGCGTCAACGCGGACTGGCGGAGCATCGGCACGATCCCGTACCAAAACCTCGACGGCACTTTTTCGACTCGGAACGGGAACTTCGGCGACGTGACGATCCGGTCCAAAGAGTTGTGGAACAACCATGTGTCCCTGCGGGTGGCCGCCCTGAACGTGACGAACTCGGGCTACAAGTTGCCGGCCTATGGCGAGCACGTCGGCAACCACGCCGGGCTCCTGCCGCCCGAAGGCCGGAGGTTCACCTTCACGACGACGTATAAGTTCTAACGCCGCGGGCGTTTGTAGGTAGTTTTGCTCCCGGCCCGGGGCGCCGCCGAAAGGCGGTTCCCCGGGCCGGGTTTTGTTTTGTCGCGAAAAATCGTAATCGTTCAAAGGGACCGGTCCTTTCCGTAGTAGGGGCGGGTCTAAGTCCCGCCCCCAACAAAATGGCTTCCGGCGGACGTTGATTCACCCCCAACGGTTACGAATGTTTCGTTTCGGAGAAGGAAAACGAGAAAGTGGCGACAAAACAAACAAAAGTAATATTCCCCTTGCTTCGGAAACTCGATTTAATTAGCATTTGTCCTAGTTTGTTCTGGCTTGGAATAAAACCACGCAAGGTATTAGTGTTTAGACCATCTCATCTGAGGAGGACGCACGATACCATGAAAAAAATTATTGTCGTCATTTTGGCGAGCCTAAACGTGTTATTTACAGGGAACTCATGGGGTGCCAACGTGGAAGACGTCATGTTCGGCGAAATCCCCACGGTCGTGACGGCCTCCAAAACCCAGGAATCCCAATTGACAGCCCCCGGAACGGTGTACGTCATCACCGACAAGGAAATTGAACGGTACGGCTGGCGGAGCGTCGCGGAGGCGCTGCGGTCCATTCCCAACATGGACCAGTCCAACACCAACGGCCTTGAAATGATCGGCCTGCGCGGCTTCGACGGCAATCTGAACGGCAGCGCGGTGCTCCTCCTGATCGACGGGCGGGAGGCCAACGTCATGTCCTCCGGCGCGGCGTTTCTCGGCAATACGTTCCTGACCGACAAGGTCAAGCGGATCGAGGTCCTCATGGGCCCCAGCTCCACCCTCTACGGGTCGGGCGCCTTGAACGGCGTAGTCAATATCGTCACCAAAGCCGGGGAGGACGTCAAAGGGGACGTGGATTCCTCCGACGTCAAAACGACCATTGGAGACGCGGACCGGACGCAGTATGAGGCTAATTTCCGCGTTAACCGGCAGGACTACTCCATTGGCGGCGACGTTTCCTATTTCCAATCCCATGGCCAAAACTGGAAAAGGATGTCCAAATTCGCCGTGGATCCGGTCAACTACACCCGCGGGGTCAACGACCAGCATAACGATAAACTTCGCATAAAAAATCCCGCGGACTTCCGAATGATCGACGATTCCACGGCCATGAACCTTCGGGCGCGGTTCAAGGAATTCTACTACGGCATGGACCTCAACAAGTACCTGTCGTCCTTCGGTCTGGAATGGCCTTACTTCGGCGCCCACGACAACATGGGGTTGCGCACGACCATGAGCCAATTCGCCGGGATCCAGCACGCGTTCAGCAACGATCTGAAGACCCGCTTGGAGTACATCCGCACCACGGAAACCAACACCGCGGTCCTTTCCAGCGGTGAGACGGCGGCTTCCTTGGCCGCCAATCCGGCCTCCTTCTACAGCGCGAGTTTCCAGCGGCAGGAGTACGGGCAATCGAGGGATGAACGCCGGGATCGCGTCCTTGGACAAGCCGATCTTCACCTGGGACAGAACTCCATCGTCTCGGGTTTCGATTGGTGGTGGAGGACGCGCCGGCAACAGATCGCCAACGCCAACGGTGAGATGTTCCCGGACGAGACGGATATGGCGAAAGACAAGAACGTTCACGGTATCCAAAGGGGAATGCTTTTCGCCCAGGACTCCTTCCAGGCCATGGACAAACTTAAGTTGGTCGGCGGGGTCCAATTCAACCGGGAATCGAACGTCCAAGATCGTTTCACGCCCCGCGCTTCCATCATCTACCAGCCGTCGTCCAACTCGGCCTTGGAGGCCAACTACAGCGACGGGTTCCGCGGCCCGACGGCCGGCGAGGAAGCCAACGCCAAGGGAACCAATCTGAAGCCTCAGTCCATGGACATGTTGGAGTTGAGCTACAACCAGGCGTTTCAGGCGGCTGGAATGAAGGGAACCAACCTCGCGACCGCTTATAAGATGCAGTCCCATAACACCCTCCGGACAGGAGCTTCCGGGGCCGCGACTCTGAACACGACTCAGACGAGCGCCAAAGACAAGGCGTACGGCATCGAAGATCAAGTGAAGATAAGCGCCCTCGATGACCGTATGGGCTGGTTCTTCGGCGGACGATACATTGACCGGAGCAAGACCAGGACGAGCGTGGCTTGCGTGACTCCGGAAAAGTTCCTCGCAAACCTTCCCGTGACGAAGGTCAACGGCGGAGCGTCCTACAAGTGGTTCACCCACTTGGAAACCGCATTGTTCGCCAACTACTGGTCCAAAGTCCGGACCGAAGTGGAGGCCTTCAACCCCAGCCTCCTTTACACGGTCAACGCTCCCGGCGCGACCACTCCCCCGACCGTCATCCACACGATCCCGTCCCGGGCGACCGTGGATCTTAACGTCAACGTCGGCGAGTTCAAGTCGGATAAGGCGACCCTCGGCTTCGCTTTCTACGTCGAGAACCTATTGAACGCCACCTACTACGACCCGGCGTGGGGAAAGACGGCCATCGTTCAATACATTCAGCCTCCCCGAAATTACCGCGGATCGGTGACCTTGAAGTTCTAGGGGACGTTCCCAACCAAGCAACTTTCTCCTCCCGGCCCGGGGCGCCGCCGAAAGGCGGTTCCCCGGGCCGGCGGTTTTTTGGACGCTCGAAAAGGTAAAATGTTCATGTGGAGCGGATAATTTTGTCCCGCCTCCAGAACACCGGTTTTTGATCGGGATTGTAGGGGCGGGTCTGAGACCCGCCCCCAACAAAATGGTCTTGGTCGGTTATAGGTCCCCACCGTGAACCGTTGTTGGGATTTTTTTCAAAGAGCGCAGGAGATTTCCGATGGATCCTCAAGAGCCGCATAAAGACAGGAACGAGCATCGAACCTCCAAATTTTCTCCCCAGGACAAAAAGAAGCTGGAGAAATTCCTCTCTTCCCTCTGCGAATCCAAGGGTATGGCGGCCGCCAAGCCGGCGGGTCCCGTCCAGCGGAAGCCGTGCCGCTGCCCCTGCGAGGACGCTGAGTGGCGCGCCCAGTTGGACATCCCCGACGGAGTCCTCTGCGTCTATTCCCGGGTGACCCGCCAGGAGGCCGACGGCCCTCACCGGGACATCACCATCGCCGTCACCTTCGTCAACGACCGGGGCCAGGACGACTACGCGGACCTCACCTTCTGCGACTCCGAGGTCCGCTGGCTCATGGAAGCCCTCTGGCACGCGCCGATCTGGGATTGAATCCAATTATCGCAACGACTCTGGTTTCCCCTCCCCCGTTTACGGGGGAGGGTGGCCCAAGGCCGGGAGAGGGGAGGATTTGGAATCGGATTTCCCCTTCGTTCGCCCTCTCCCTAACCCTCCCCCGTAAACGGGGGAGGGAATAACTTCCTGAATATTTGCAAAAATTCCGGATAAGGGTTTATTGATGCCGTCCGTCGAGTCAATCTCCCCCGCTCTCCCCGTCTCCACGCTTCCCGGCGCCTACGATTGGTGCCGCTCTCTCGCCCGCTCCCATTACGAAAACTTTCCCGTTGCCTCCCGTTGGGTCCCCGAAGAATTGCGGGGTCCCGTGGCCGCCGTCTACGCCTTCGCCCGAACGGCCGACGATTTCGCCGACGAACCGGGGTTGTCCGACGAGGCTCGTCTGCGGCTTCTCGCCGATTGGCGGCGCCGCTTGCTCGACGCCGTCCGAGGGAACCATGGGAACCACCCGGTTTTTTGGGCGCTTTCCGACATCGTCGCACGCTTCGACTTGCCGGCGGACCCTTTCGAGCGCCTCCTTACCGCCTTCGAGAGGGACGTGACGATCCGCCGTTTCCCCACCTTCGATAACGTTTTGGATTATTGCCGTCACTCGGCGAACCCGGTGGGAGAATTGGTCCTGCGCCTCTTCCGCTCCTGGACGCCCGAGCGCGGGAAATGGTCCGACGCCGTATGCACGGCTTTGCAGCTCGCCAACTTCTGGCAGGACGTTTCCGTCGACGTGAAGAAGGGCCGGATCTACGCTCCCCTGGAGGACCTGAAGGTTTTGGGCCTCTCGGAGGCGGACTACCTCCGGGGACCGGCGACGGTGGTCCACCGGGAGCTCCTGGCGTTCCAAGTGGACCGCACCTGGAAACTTTTCCTGGAAGGGAAGCCCCTCTGCGACGGAGCGCCGGGCTCCCTGCGCCGGGAGCTGCGCTTCGTCTGGCTGGGAGGGACGCGGATCCTGGAAAAAATCGAGGCGCGTAAATGGGACGTCTGGAGCGCGCGCCCGGCCCTTTCCAAATGGGATTGGCTGCGGCTCCTGCCGCGCTGGTATTTTTGGCGATGACGCCCCCCGCCGTTTTCCGTCAGAGCAGCTTCGCTCCGGCGTTTTTCCTCCTGTCCGCCCGTCGGCGAAAGGCGTTGGCCGCCGTGTATTCCTTCGCCCGCGCCGTCGACGACGCCGTGGACGAGCCCGGGGGAAAGGATCCGAAGGCGGCGTTGGACCACTGGCGGTGGCTGCTCTCGGCTCCCTACGTCGACGCTCAGGACGCTCTCACCGCCCCTCTTTGCTGGAAACCTCTCGAGGAAGCGCTCGCGGCTTTCCCCATCGACCGCCGGCACCTGCTGGGATTGATCGACGGCGTCTCCCGGGATCTGGCCGGCTTCCGCGCCGAAACCTTCGAGGACTTTCAAGCCTATTGTTTCGGGGTGGCGTCCACGGTGGGTCTTGCCTGCCTGGCGATCTTCGGGTTGGATGAGCCGTCCCACCGGGACTTCGCCGTGAGTTTGGGGATGGCGGTTCAGACCGTCAATATTCTTCGGGACGTGAAACCCGACGCCGAGGAAGGCCGCATGTATCTGCCCCGGGAGGACCTCCGGCGTTTCGGCGTTCAGGAGGAAGATCTCCGGTCCCCGATCCTGAAGCCCCCCGTGCTTCGATTGTTGAGGTTCGAAGCGGCGCGGGCCCGGGTCTTTTTCGTCGACGCCCGGAAAACGTTGCCGCCCCTCTCCCGCCGGGCCGCCCGCCCGGCGCTCCTGATGGGCGCCCTCTACGAAAAAATTCTGAACAAGCTGGAGCGGGGGGATTTCCTTTGGGGTCGCCCGCGGCCGCGCCTTACCTGGCGGGAAAAAGCCGGGGCGCTCCTGGCGTGTTTGCTCGGTTGACGACTTGGTATAAGAGAGGTACGATCCCGCCGTGGGGAAAAAGACAAAAACAATGCTCGTCGTGGACGACGATCCCGCCTTCCAGGAATTGCTCCAACAATTCTTCAGCCTGAGAAAGTGGGAGGTGCTCGTGGCCGGGGACGCGGAGGAAGGCATCAACCTTTTCCGGCGCCGCCACCCGACCGCGGTGATTTCGGACGTCAACCTGGGCGTCGGACGGGACGGGCTGTCCCTCTGCGACCAGATCCGGGACGACATCTCCTCCGACAACACCGCCATCCTCCTTCTGTCCGCCGACCGGCGCACCGTCGACGATCAAGTCCAAGGCGGCGCCGTCGGCGCCGACGCCTACATGCTCAAGCCCGTGAAGCTGGCGGATTTGGAAGAGCGGTTGGAAGAGGCCCTCTTAGCCAAGAAGAAATCCCGATAAGAGATTTTGTAATTACTCAGGTCACCCTCCCCTCAGAAGGTTACTCCCTCCCCCGTTTACGCTCATTCTTACCCACAAGTGGTTTGGGTCCGACGGAAATAGTGTATTCCTTCTCCCACCTCGGGT
>PMLF01000261.1 GCA_003158755.1 Elusimicrobiota bacterium
AAGGAGCATAATACCGCACACCATGGCAGGAAAATCCATTTTCCTCGTCCCGTTCCTTGCCGGTGTAGCGGTAGCGCTTAGCGCTGACTTCCTTTTGGGAAGTCACTGCCTGATAGGACGTGCTGCCGTAGGGATAATACTCCTCGTAGGAAATAATTTGAGCGTGCTCGTCCAGCTCAAGGCTTGCGGAGCCGAGGTGGTTGCCGAACTGGTAGCGAGATACGGTCTCCGGCAGGGATTTCGGCGGGACGCCGGGAGCGGTGTCTATGGTTTTCGTCTCAACCAGGGCGACGCGCTGTTTATCGTCCATGACGTGTAGGGTTTGGCGCTCCAGGCTCACGCCTTTGGAATCATACTCACGGTAGACTTCGTATCCGCCGAGATATATCCTCTCGTTCTTCAGCGTCTCATCCTGATATTCCGTCACCTTCCGCACCCTTTGGCCGCCGGAATCATAAACGTAATAGGTAGTTTCCGGAGTTCCCCCGTTTTTCACCACTTGCTTGGCGGTGGCGTATAGCTGATCTTTGAAATCCCATTCCATCTTGGACAAATGTGGCATGACGGTCATGTTGCCGTGATCGTCGTGGGAATACCCGTTGTTGGATCCTTCGTTGGGTCCGGCGGGTTGAGTGCGCAACAGCCGGTTGTTTTTGGGGACGCCGGGAGTATTCGGCTCTTCCTCATAAACATATTTCCGCGTCCAATTATTATTTCCGCCGCCGTGGACCATGTTCAAGATATTGCCCACGGCGTCGTACTCGTAATTCTCCGTGTAGTTCCCCATGGCTTTCCCGTCCAGGGGATGGGGCAGGCTCATCCGAAACGAATCGTCGAAGTCAGTCTGCCGGAAAGGGTTTTGGACCTGCCCCAGGTGCTCGCGGCCGGTGGCTTGGACCAGGCGGTAGAGAGGGTCGTAAACGTAATCCGCGATCGGATCAACCTTTTGGTTGTCGAAATAGATCGTCGGTTGGGCGTTGTCGCGGATGGACGTGATGTTCCCCGCCGGGTCAAAGGCATAATATAAATCCTGCAACAGGTCCGCGCCTCGGGCGGTCTGAAGATGGATGAGCCGGAGAGTCAGCGGGTCGTACTCGTATCGGGTGACGGCGCCGTTGCCGTATTCGATCAAGGTGCGTTGACCCTTGGCATCGTAATCGATGTTGGAAACGTAATCGGTCCCCTTCCCGAATTGCTCCACGCCGACCTTTTCCAGGAGGTTCGCCTCGTTGTAAGTCGGCCGCGTGACGCTGCCGTCGGGTGTCGTGGCCATTGTCACCCGGTTCAGGGCGTCGTATTCCATCGCGTTCGGGAAAACCTCCTCTCCCAATACGGAATCCATGTCGGCGCCGGACCAATTCACCGCTATCTTGAATTTATCGACCAGTCGGCGGTGGCTGTTGAGGGGGTTCCCCTTAAAGTCATAGCGCTCGATCCACGTCTTTCCGGCCATGTCGTAATGGAGGAACGGTTTGCCGCGCAGGTTCAATTGCGTGTCCGATTGTCCGCCAACCGATTGGTTCTCGCCGTAAACGATCAACTCATACACGTTGTCCAAACCGCCGCCCTGGACTCGATTTTGCCAAGGACGATGCAACGCGTCGTATTGGAAACTGAACGTGTGGCCGCGCATGTCCCAAGCCATCGACGGTTTCCCGACGGCATCGTTCAGCATCCAGCGTTCGCCCGCATCCTTGCTGTTTTGATGGAGATTGTTTTTCAGCAAGTCGTAGTCGTAGGTCATGATGCCCCGGCCCAAGGCGTCCGTGACCGAGCGCTGGTTGCCCTCGATGTCCATTGCCACCCTGGTTTCGAGCTTTTGCACCGCACCGTGGGCGTCAACCCCGTTGTCGGCGATGGTCAGAAAGGGTCGTCCCAAAGCGTCGAAATGGGCGACGGTAGGCGTGGCGGCGTGCTTGGCGGCCTTGAGGGCCGCGCTTTTTTCGGCGGACCGCCGGTCGGGATCGGGCCAGGTTTGCGCGGCCAGCGCGTCGTCGGTGCGCTGGGTGTTCCACGTGGGCAGATATTCGGAATCTTTCAGGCGAGCGAAGAACGAACCCGCGTCCGGGTCGGTCTTGGGATCCAGAAGAACCGTGTCGTTGACGTCCCAGGTTGTTTGTTGCCAGGGATCAAAAAGAACCTTCTCAAAGGTGTGGTTGGGATGAAGGGTGGCCACCATCCGCTCCAGCGGGTCGTAAAAGAGCGTCGGGCTCACGCCCTCCACCCGGGCGAACTCGAAGGCGTGGGTGGGGCTAAAGAAGGGCTCGTATTGCTTAACCGGTTTTCCCTTGTTGTTGAATATGGTCCAGCCACTGCCCACCCAGCGCGGGACTAACCGAGCGTTCTTTTCATCTTCCGGCTCCGCCTGAACTTTCTTCTGAATCTCCCTGCCGAACCCGTCGGAGTAGCTGAAACCGATTTGTATCCGGGTTATCTCGCCGGGCTTAAGATCGCTCCCATGGGTTTCCCTCGACAAGACGGCGGCGAAGGCGGGACCACCACCGGCCTTAAAGCAATCCAAGTTATAGAGGACACGCGTGGTGGCGTTGCCTAACAAATCGGGCGCCTGGGAGTGGGGATCAGCGGCGTTCAAGAAATCCGCGATTTGTTGCGGGGTCAGGTCGGGCAAGAAACCCGCCAGGGAGTCGCCTTGGTTTTCGCCCGGCTTGCCCATCACCGCCGAGCCCGCCACAAGCCCGAGCGCGTCGAACACCGCCGTGGATTGATTGCCGTTGGGGTCCGTGATCAACGCCGGCTGCATGACCCGGTAGTCGTATTCCGCGCTCGATTGATTCAGGATGGCATCGGTGGTTTTGGCGGGGAAAAGATCGTGTCCATCATATTCCACCGAGGTCTTGTTGCCGAAAGGATCGACGAAACGGCGAGGGAGATAAAAATGGTTTTTGGCCTCGACGAGTTCGTCCTGGTTATCGTCGCACGCGAAAAAGGTCCGCCCGGACCGGACCCAACGGCACCCATCGTTCAAGAGGTCGACATATCCGCCGACGGTCAAGACGCCCGCCGGATCGGGAAGGAGATTTTCAGACCCTCGCCGGAAAACGCTGTCAATCAGCCCCGGCGTCAATGCCAATTTGTACGATTCACCGGGCAGGGCCTTCGGCTGCAACGCCTTGAAATCGAGCAGCCCGGTGAGCAGGTCCGCCCGGTAGAGCGTGCGGGCGCGGCTGATCAAACGGCGACGCCTCCCCGACACCGGAACCTGCTCGAAGGCCAGGTCCCCATCGCACCGCAAGCGGTCCGCGGCGTCCAGGAAATCGCCGAAGGCGAACCGATCCCCCGCCGCCGGAGAGTAACCGGTCAGTTCGTAGGCAAAGGTTTCGGCGGGCAACGGCGCGCGGAGGTCGTCCTTCAAGTCCACATCGTTGGTGAAGTCGTTCTCCGCGTAGGTGACAAGCGTTCGTGTCTGCTCGGTCGTGCCTGTCTTCCGACCGTAACCAATGGCGACGGATTTTAGGACGTTGCCGAAGTTGTCCACGTCCAGGGTCATCGCATGACCAACACGAGGGTCCTGGACGTTGCGTTCATAATGATGATCCAAGGTTTCCCTGGGGTGGGTGAAAAACACCGCGTGCCGGTTGTCCCCCCGAGGTTGAAGGCGCTTGACCGTGAAATTCGCCTCGGAAACGGAGTAGGGAACGCCGCTCTTGGCAGAACCGTCTTCGGCATAAATTTCATGGCGTAAAACGGACCCTTTCAAGGCGCGGCAGGCCTCGCGCGCCTCCTCCGACGTCAACCCATCGGGCAACAGCGTATCCGGGAGGAGCGTTTTAAGGAAATCGCCGAAGGCCGGGTCATCCGCCGCCGGCGCCCCGAAATACTCCCGGGCCATATGGCGGCTGATCCGTCCCATTTCGAGGAACGCGCCGGTATGAAACCATGTCTTGGTCAAAACCGGAGGGACATATGAAGCCGCCTCGATGTTGGTGAAGTCGGGTCTGTCCGTTCCTTGCAGTGCGCCGATTTCCTCCGCGTCCCACTGGTCCACCCGGCCGAAGCCCCGGAACTCCCGCTCCACCCCGTCGAAATAGCCGTGGTGGTAGGCGTACCGGGTGCTGAAAGCGTTCCGGCTGATCCGGTCGTAGATGACGACGCGCTCGACCACGTGGACCGGGAAAGCCAGCTTGGTCACCCACGGGCGGCCGGCGGCCTTGTCGGCCAAATAGAATTTGGTGGAGGGCGCGTATTCCATGGCCNNCCATGTTGTTGATGACGGATTTCAGGAGATGGGGTTTCTCGCCCATGAGGTCGATGTACCGGAGCGGCCGGCCTCCGTCTCCGGGAAGCGGGGAGGACCAAACCAGGCAGGCCGTCCCTTTGCCCAAAAGGTCCACAACGCGCACGTCGGCCGTGTTGTCCACCCGGGGGAACGGGATGACCGCCGGGTCCGGGGTCCAGCCGTTGCCGGAACGGTTGAACCAACATCGGACCTCGTCCGATCCCAGGTAAAGGATGTCGGCGGCGCCGGTGCCGTCGACATCGGCCAACCGGATGCGGCTTTGGTTGAACCGGTCGGCGGAATCAAACAGGGGCGAGTCGTCCATGACGATCTTGGCGCCGAAACGGCCGTAGCCCAGGTTGGGCCAATAGCACACCTCGCCGTTCCGGATGCGGGCGATGTCCGTCAGGCCGTCGCCCGTCATGTCGGCCAGGTAGATGGACTGGTCCGGGTCCGCGAACACCAAGGCCGGTCCCTTGTCCTCGTCGAAAAACCGGCCCATGCGGCGGCCCTCTTCGAAGCCCTCCTTGGCCAGGGAAAGGTGATGGGTGAAGGCGTCGTCTTCCGTGATCAAAAGGTCGGGGAAGCCGTCGCCGTTCAGGTCGATGAACCGCAAGTTCGGATCGTTCCAATCCACGTTCGGAAGGGACCGGAAAGGAACGAACGGTCCCCATCGGTCGTCGGCCCCTCTCTCGGAATACCCCGCCGAGGGGCCGGAAAAGCGCACCAGGCAGTTTCGGCCCTCACCGGCCAAATCCATCAATTGCTGCGCGCCGCCCTGCAGGCTTCCCGGGGACGGCTTGGCGGCGACCAGTTCAAGGGCCCCGAACCGCCCGTCGCCCAGGTTGCGCTTGTAGTACCAGGCGTCCGCCTGCTCGGCCAGGATTCCCGATATTCCCTCGCTCTCCAGGTCCGTCCACTGGAAATCCCGCCCGATCCCGACGGGCAGGTTTTCCAGGCTTTCGTCGTCGAGAGTGCCGACGTCCGATTGAATTTTCGGGGCCGAATAGACGAAATCAACCGAGGGCAGGGATTTGAAGGCATAGTTCTCGGTTTGCGCGTCCCAGACGTAGCCCGTCTGGACGGCGGAAGTCAAATAGGAATAACTCTCGGTCGCGAAATTCAAATCCGTGGATCGAACCAGGCAGGGATTGGCGGGCAATTCCGGAAAGCGATGGAACATCAACACGCGGCGGCAGAGGCGGTAGGTGCGGATTTCGAACCCGGCCCGGTACGTGGAAAAAGGATCGGGCCGAAGGAGCCAGGGCGGCGAATCGTCGGCGGAGCAGGCGGCGCGGCCCGGGGCGGGCGCTTGGGCGGCGTGCTCGCCGTAATCGAAAACCAGCCAAAAAAGGAAATCATTCCCGCCGGGCGATTGGTTTCCGTAGCGGACGAACTTCAAATATCGGTTGGCGAATTTCTCCGGGCCGACCTTCCGGGTTTTTTCGGAAACGCGGGTGAGATCGATGGGCCGTCCGTCCTCTTGTTTGTACTCATAGACCAGGCGGTTGCCCTTGTCGTCCTTGGTTTCCTCGATCAGCCATTCGAATATTCGTCGCGGGCTCTCCGGGTCGAAGATCCTGGCTTTTGGGGTCTTTCCGTAATAGGTGGTGACGTTGTCTTTGGAGATGGAGCGCCAATAAACGTCGGCGGAGTCCGTCTTATTGACCCATCGTTCGATGCGGGCGAAGAGCCCTTCGATCCGGGGGCGGTAGGAAAAAATTAAATAGGTCTTGTCGTCGCTCTCCCGAGGGTTGGGCCTGTTTCCGTCGACCTGCAGGCAGGGGACCAAGTCCTCCGCCCCGGAAAGAAGGAACACGTCCGATTCCTCCCCATCCAGATAGCGGGGCAAACCCTTGTCCGTCTTGCGGGTGATGGAAGGCAGAGAGAGGTTCCAGCCGAACCCGAAGGGACCGTTGCCGGCGCCGGAATTGTAGGAGAGGGAAAGTTGCGGGCCGAACCCCCCGCGCCCGGGGGTCGCCGCGATGGGGACGGAAAAAGCGGACGTGCCGTTGGCCGCGTTGACCGAAAACTTCTCATCGATGCCGCGCACGGCCCCGCCGCCTTTGGGAAGCGAAAGCGAAGGAGGGGCTACGGTGAACTTATCGGGAGCGCCTGATTTTTCCTGCTTGGTCGGGTCGGCCATCTCGGATGGCTCGAAGTCTAGTAAGTCGCCGAGATCGTCGCAACGGCCCTGGGAGGAAGATTCAGTTCACCGTCGATCGGCCCGCGGCGGGTTTCTTCTTTTTCGTCTTCGGCTCGGGCTCTTGGTTTGGTTTGATCTTCTTCTTCGCAGGGACCGCTTTCCGCGCGGGGGACGGCTTCCCTTTGATCGCCGCTTTCTTGGGTGGGGGGGGAGGCGCCGCCCGCCGAATCGCCGCCGCTTTGCGGGGAGCGACCCGGCGGATCGGGGTGATGGAAATGCGCCCCTCCGTCGAATGCGAGCGTCTTCGGGTGGGATTTACGGCGGCTCTCCCGATTTGATCGTCGATCTTCTTCAAGGCCTCGTCCGCGGGAGTCACGTCCACGTTGCGCAGCGCGTAGTACTCCCGAATTTCCACGATCTTGGCCCTTTTTTCCGTCAGGAACATGTCGGAATAAAGAGTCTCATTCAACTTCCCCTTAAACTCCTTCGTCAGCTTCAGGAAGTCGTTTTTCAACGATACTTGGGCCTGCAAATAGTTGTTCAGTTCCGTGAGGTCGGCCCGGCTGTTTTTGTACTTTTCGTAAAGAGTCTCGAGGACCTTCAAGTCCGCCTCGCTGTAGAGGGCGTCCATGCCGTGCTTGAATTTGGCCCCCATTTCCGAGACCAAGTCTTTCTGGTCGGCGTTCCGGACGGGGTCCCATCCAAAGACTCCCTTGGTCAGGATGAAAAAGAGGAACACCGCGCCCGCGCAGGTCCCGCCCGTCGTCATCAAACGCTTTTTCGTCGGAAACATCCGCCGCGCCAGGGGCATCAGGAGGAACGCGGCCCCAACGCCCGCCAACAGCGCCGCCGCCCCGGTCAGGATCGCGGGGCCCGCCCGGTTCAACCCCTTCTCCGCCATGAAAATGGGCAGGGCCATGATCCCGCCCCCCAAGGCGCCGGCGGCGATCCCCAGGAGCGTCGATTCCCGCCGCAGTTTTCGCCGCCATTTATCGAGTATGGAGAGGGCTTCGCCGTCGCGGGGGTTCAGGGCGAGGGAGTCCCGGGCGGCGTCCAGCGCCGATTCCCAGTCGCCCCGGGCCAAGGCCGCCTGGGCGACCTCGACGGATTTCCGGCTCACGTCGCCGATGGGATCGTTCTCCGCGAAGACGGTTTTGTAGGAGGGATGGATCCAATAGATGAACTCGTGCCCCGCGAAGGCCCCGGTCACCCGCCACGCCCCGCCTTGAACGACGGAGACTTTGAGCGAACTTAGGTGAGCCGCCGAGTTGGGGGGTTTGACGCGCTTCAAGAGCTGGTCGGCCGCTTCCCGGAAACTCTGCGGGACTTTGGCTTCGGCCAGGTCCTTTCGGAACGCCTCTTCCGACGGAAATTCGAAGGAGGAGGGCGCCGGTCTCTGGGACAGGGCCAGGTCTTGGGCGGGCGCCGGTCCGGGGACGGCCAGGAGGGACATCTGCGTCTGCTGGGGGCGGAACTCCACCTGGAAGCCCATCCCCGTCACCACCTTAGACGATCCGCCGCACACGGCGCACTCCATCCGCCCTTTCCCGTGGCAGGACGGGCAATCCCTTTTCCCGGCGTTCCCGCACGACGGGCAGTCCACCTTACCTCCCGCGCAGTGGTTGCAATTGAACTTGCCCATGCCGTTGCAGGAGCCGCAGGGGCCTAAAATTTTATTAGTCATGCCACCGGACTTGACTTGGCCCGCGCCCTCGCAGTCCGGGCATGAAATTTTTCCGAGACCCTTGCAGATGCTGCAAGGCTGGGAACCCGATCCCATACAGATCTCGCAGTTGACCGTTCCCTTGGAGAAACAGAGCTTGCAGGGAGCCGCGCCTTTTCCCAGGCAGACTTGGCAATCTTTTTTCTCGAGAGTGGACGGGATGGGAACGATTTCTTTCCGGGCTATGGCGTCGGGGCCGTGGACCAAGGGAACGGACCAGACGTCGAAAGGTTCTTTGACGGGTTGCGGGGCGGCCGAAAGGACCATGCCTTCTTTGAAAGGGCGGGTGACGGACTCAATCCTCGGCGAACGGACTTCCATGAAACCTTGAATCGTCAATTGATACGCGGGCACCCATTCCCCGGCGGCGACCACCAGTTGGGAGGATAATTTTTCCGGGGACGTCCGCCCCGCGGAAGCGGCGCGGGCCACCAACGTGTCCTTGGCGGACTTCAATTCCTCGTCATTGAGAGCGCGGACGGCCGCGCCGGTAAGGGTGAGCGCCACGGTAAACTCCTCTTGGGAAACGGATACACTTATATAGTCGAATTACCTTCATTTTTCAACCCATGAACGGCAAGGATCGCAATCACGTCTTGGTGGCGGGGTCCGTTGGTGGCCAGGAGCGGTCCGGGATGGACCAGCCGTCCCGTCGGATCGTGCTCCAGGGGCGACCCGTTCCAAAGGGTCATCCGGCCTCCCGCCTCTTCGAGGATCGCCTGGGGTCCGGCGCTGTCCCACAGGTGGACGGCGTGCTGGTTAATGTAAATGTCCCCTTCCCCTCTCGCCAGAAGACCCACCTTCACTCCTACGCTGTTGATGGGCGCCAGCCACGGCCCCGGAAGCTCGGATTTTAGAACGGTCATTAGTCGTTCCGGAAAACCGGCGGAGGTGACGACGGGCATTTCGGAAAGGGTTGTCCGGCCGCTGACGCGGAGTTTTTCCCGGACGCCCCCGCGAGTTTGAAACGCGCCCGCCCCTTTCGCCGCTTCGTAGAGCCGGTCTTCCGTCGGATCGTAAACAATGCCCAGGACGGGACGATTTTCCATCAGGAGACCCAGCATGACGCAGAACCCCGGTTTCCCCCGGGCGTAGGCCCGTGTGCCGTCCAGAGGGTCGACGAGCCAGACGAAGGAGGCATCCCTCGGCCCGTCCCAGCCCGTTTCCTCGCTCAAGATTCCGTGGTCCGGGAACGCCTCCCGGATCCCGCGGCAAATCAAGTCGTTGGCCGCATGGTCGGCGTTGGTGACGAGGGAGTGGTCGGCCTTGCGGGCCTCGACGAGAGGGCTCTTGAGCAATTCCATCACCACCCGCCCCGCCCGAAGGGCCAAGTCGCGGGCCGGCGGAAGGAAATCAGGAAGGTCTATCATGAAGAGAGGGACGGCCTAAAATTATTTTGATTCGTCGAAATCCATCGACGAAAGCCGTTGGACCCGGTCGAACCGGTCCAGGACGATCCGATACTGCCTCGCCAAGTCCTTGTCGTCGGGGACCCAGGACTTGACGTAGTAAACCTCTTTAACGCCGGCCTGGAGGAGCTCCTTGGCGCAGCCGAAACACGGCTGGTGGGTCGTGAAGATCGCCGCCCCGGCCGAGGGGACGCCGAACCGCGCGGCGGCCAGGAGCGCGTTCTGCTCGGCGTGGACGCAGATGCAGATGTCGTAAGCCGTTCCCGGACCGAACCTCTTTTCGCGGTTGTCGCAGCGGTAGCAGCCGCCTTCTTCGCAGTTCTTCATCCCCCGGGGGGTCCCGTTATAGCCGGTGGAGATCACCCGTTCGTCCATCGCCAGCACCGCCCCCACGTGCCGCCCCTTGCAGTTCGCCCGGGCCCGCACCGCGAGGGCGATCCCCATGAGGTATTCGTGGAATCCCGGTTTTACCGACGGAGAGGATTTGATCAACGGATTTTTTATTTTGCGCCGAGCCATGGTTCATCCCCTTTGCAAATGTGTCGCGCCGATCCTGTTTTGCGCTTTCCCAGGTTCATTTCGTAGGGGCGGGTCTGAGACCCGCCCCTAAGTGTGACGCCTCAATATATCAAACGGTGTCCTCCGTTATCCCGCCCGCGACCGATCGCGGAGCCAATCGATCGTCAAATAGAAAACGAAGGAGACCCCCGCCAGGCACAGGGACACTCCCGCCACGGCGGCGGTCATTCGCGCGTCCAAGGCGCGGGCGACGAAGAGGGCGGCGGTTTCCGTCGATCCCCGCGGGTCGCCGCCGGCGGCGTAGACGGCGCCGAACTCGCCCAGGGAAGCCGCGAGCGTGAGCGCGGCGCCGTGGAGCAGGGCCCATCGGACGTCAGGGACCGTCACTTGTCGGAAAACTTCCCGCGGGGACGCCCCGCCGGACGACACGTCCTTTTCCGTCCTTTGAAGAGCGCCCAAAACTTCTTTGGCAACGAAGGGCAGCGTGACGAAGACCGTCGCCAGAAGCATCCCGGGCCAGGCAAACGCGATCCGTAATCCGAGGACGTTCACGAACCACCGCAGATAACCCTGGCGGCCGAATAGGAGGACCAGCGAGTATCCCGCCACGAAGGGCGGAACCGAGAGCGGGACGTTCAGGAGGGCGGTCAGCAGGCTCCTTCCAGGGAAACGATGGCGCGCCAGGACCCATCCGACGGCCGTACCGGCGATGACGTTCACGGCCGTCGCCGCGAAGGCCAGCGCGAGAGAAAACCGGATCGAATGCCACGCGTCCGGGTTTCCCAGGGCGAAAACCAGCTCCCAAAAACCATGGGAAAAGGCGTCCCGAATAAGGACCGCGAGGGGAGCCAGCAGGAGCGCGGCCAAATACGCGACGGTCGCTCCGATCAGAAGGAAATGGGGCCACCGGGACGACCCGACGGAAGGAGCGTCCGGGGAGGTCACTTAATTTTCCTCGACCGCCACATCCGCCATCCTTCCGCGGCCAGCGCCGGTAAAAAGGCGGCGGCGATCAGCACGACGGCTACAACGCTGGCGCCGAGTTGGTTCTCGCTTTCGATCTCCCCCAGGATGTATACGGCGGCGGTTTGGGTTTTCAACGGGATGTTCCCCGCCACCAGGAGGACGGCGCCGCATTCCCCTAAAGCGCGGGAAAAACCCAGGAGCGCTCCGGAAACGATTCCGGGCATGATCATCGGCAAAACCTCTTTTCGGAAAACAGGCCAGGAAGGGAGATCCGCCCGTCGGTCTCCGCCCGGGATCAAAGGCTGGACGGAACGCACCATCAACGGCAGCGTCACGAACAGGAGGACCGCCGTGATCGCCGAAGGGGAAAAAAGAATTCGAGGTCCCGACGGCGACCCAAGGAGTATCGCCAACGCCGCACCGGCGGCCGCCCCCGGCACCGCGAGGGGCAAGTCGATCAGGGCGTTCAAGACCCTCCTCCCCGGGAACTCGCAGCGCGCCAAGGTGAACGCCGCCAGGGTCCCCATGATGGTGTTCACCGCCGTCGCTAAGAGAGCCGTCCGCAGCGTCAGTTCGACGGCCGCCACGGCGGGGGGAGCGGTCAAGGCGCTCGAAAAATTATCCCAACCGCCCCGAAGGGCATCCCTCACGAGGGCCGCCACGGGCGCGATCAGGGCCGCCGCCAACCAGGCGAACAGCGCCGTCCGAAGACCGAGGGGTCCTCGAAAATATTTCTTCAAACTTTCAGGAAGCCGGGGCATGGACTTCCTCCATCACGCTGTCGAAAAGCCCGCCCGGACCGAAGAAGACGGTCCCCACTTCCGACCAGCCGCCGAATTCGTCCACCTTCCACAAGTCGGGCACGGGGGGGAACTCTCCGCGGAAACGTTCCATCACGCGGCGGTCCACGGGCCGGAAACCGCGCCGGGCGAAAACCTCCTGAGCCTCGGGGGACCACAAGAAATCCACGAAGGCCTCCGCCTCCTTCCGCGCGCCGTGCCGGTCGGCGTTGACGTCCACGACGGCCACGGGGTTTTCGACGAGGACGGCGGACCGGGGGATCACCCGCTCGACGGCCGCCCCCGAAAGTCGCTCGGCGAGGATGTCGCTTTCGCAGGCCACCGCCGCGTCGCCCCATCCTCCGGCGAAACGGCGGAGGGTTTCCCGCGGAGAATCGTCGAGCGCCGCCACGTTCCGAAACACGGCCGCGCAGAAGCGGAACGCCCCCCCGTCGCCGGCGGCGTAGGGATCGGCCGCGCCGCGCTCGGCCGACCCGTAGAGGGCCAGGAAACTCCACCGGGCGCGTTCGGAAGTCTTGGGATGGGAAATCAACACGCGGACGCCGGGCTCGGCGAGGGCGCCCCAGCCGTGAATCCGCTGAGGGTTCCCCTCGCGTACGGCGATGGCCACCACGGACCGCGTCACCACTCCCCGGTACCGACCCTTTTTCCAGTCGTGGGTGACGAGGCCCGCCCGCTCCAGCCGTTCGATGTCCGACGTCAACGCCAAGGCCGCCACGTCCGCCGGGAACCCGGCCGCAACGGCGCGGGATTGGTCCCCTCCGTCCATGAAGGACACCCGAACCTCCACCCGGCTCCCCGTCATCTCTTTCCACCGCTTTTGGAAAAGGGGAATGATTTCCCGATAGGCCTCCTCGGGGACCGAGAAAGCGCCTAGGGTAAGGACCAAGGGACCCCGCTTCCGAAAGAGCGCCGGACAAAGAGCCAGAAGGAGGGTCGCCGCCACGATGACCTGTTTTCTATTTTTCATCAAAAATTGGGAAATCCCGCGCCGCCGGGAGGGCGGATACGCGGCGGGCGGAGGTGAGGAAAAGATGGAAGGTCTCTCGCCGGAAGTTCTCGAATGCAATATTATATATGAGAATATGAAACCGGGCGACGAAAACGATCTCCAGCGTCTGCAAAAGGCGCTTAACGAAAACACGAAATGGCCGTCGGCCTACCTCTTCAAGTTCATCGTACCGAAGGCGAAGCTGGCGGCGCTGACGGATATCTTCGCCGAGTCCACCCCCTCTCTGCGCGATTCCAAGAACGGAAACTACGTCGGGTTCACCGTGGAGGTCCGGGTTCCATCGTCCGGTGCCGTGGCGGCGATCTACCGTCGCGCGGCGGCCATCGAAGGACTCATCGCGCTATGAAACTCTCGTTCCTGCTCCCGTTCTTGCTCGCTTCCCCCTTGTCCGCCCTGCCGAATACGGAGCCGCCCCACGTCAAGGCGGACCTGCTGTCCGAATCAACAACGGTCCGTCCCGGAACACCCTTCACCGTCGCCGTTCGTCTGAGGCACGACCCCGGATGGCACACCTATTGGCGGAACCCGGGCGACGCGGGTCTCCCCACGCGCGTGGAGTGGCGCCTGCCGCCGGGGTTCTCCGCCGGGGAGATTCAATGGCCCGTGCCCGGGCGGATCGGCGATGAGACCGTTCTCAACTACGGTTACACGGGAGAGCTCCTGCTCCCGGTCGAAATCGTTCCGCCGGGAATCCTCCCGAAAGGAAACGCGGCTTTGGCGGCCCGCTTGACCTGGCTGGAATGCAAGGACATCTGTCTCCCCGGCGAGGCGGACGTTTCGCTCCGCCTTCCCGTCTCCGATAGGGCGGCGCTTCCCGACGAGCGAACGGACTCCCTCTTCTCTCTCTCGCGCGCGCGGCTCCCCCTGCCGCCCGGCCTCCGAACCGTCCGCGGCGGAATCGGGGGAGGACGCCTGTGGCTCTCCTTCCCGGCCTCCGCCGGCGAGGGGCCCTTCGATTTTTTCCCCGACGACCAAAACGTCTTCGGATCGCTCAAGGACCGCCGGGAGCAAAGACGGGGGGGCGATGTCCTCCTCGACTTTCAAGCGCCGGAACGCGCCTCGGCGGGATTTCTCCTCAAAGGCGTTCTCGTGAGCGAAACCGGATGGAGGGGCCCGGGCTCCGGGAGGGGACTGTCCGTTGAGGCGCCTCTTTCCGCGGCACCCCCTCCGGCGGAGAAAGTACCGGCGGGTTTTTGGCTCTCCGTCCTTCTCGCTTTCCTGGGCGGGATGATCCTCAACCTGATGCCCTGCGTGCTCCCGGTCCTCTCCATCAAGATACTGAGCATTCTCCGTCAAGCCGGCGGGGACGCCGCGGCGGCGCGCCGCCACGGGTTCCTGTACGCCGCGGGCGTCCTCGTTTCTTTTTGGGTCCTGGCGGGGACGCTCTTGGTTCTCCGCGCGGCGGGCCAAGGCCTCGGTTGGGGCTTTCAGCTTCAATCGCCGATGTTCGTCGCCTTCCTGTCCGTCCTCTTCCTTATTCTCGCCTTGAACCTCTTCGGGTGCTTCGAGATCGGGACGTCGCTGACTCGCCTGGGGGGCTCCGCGGCGGGGGCCTTCGGAGGAGGAGTCTTGGCGGTGGTCGCGGCGACGCCCTGCACGGCGCCTTTCATGGGCGCGGCCCTCGGGTTCGCCCTCGCCCGCCCGCCCGTCGAGGCCATGGCGGTTTTCACTTCTTTGGGCGTCGGCATGGCCTGGCCGTACGCGGTTCTCACCGCCTCTCCGCGCCTCCTGAATCTGGTCCCGAAACCTGGTCCGTGGATGTTGACGATCAAGAAAATACTAGGGGGGATGCTCCTGGGGACGGCGCTGTGGTTGGGATGGGTGTTTGCCCGCCAGATGCTTCCGTCGGCAGGAACGCCGGATTCCTTTTGGGAACCATTCTCCCCGGCCCGCGTCGATCAACTCCGGGGGGAGGGCCGGCCCGTCTTCGTCGACTTTACGGCGGATTGGTGCTTGACCTGTCGCGTCAACGAACGGATCGCGCTTCGGGACGACGCGGTCAGGCGGCGGTTCAGCGAACTAAACGTTGCCGCCCTCAAAGCCGATTGGACCCGCCGGGACCCGGTTGTAACGCAAGCCCTGGCCGAACAGGGTCGGGCGAGCGTGCCGATGTACCTGCTCTACTCTCCCCAACCAGCGAGCGCTCCCCAAGTCCTGCCCACTATCCTGACGCCAGAAATCGTCCTTGAAGCTTTGAAAGAAGAGAAACGGAAATAGACTCCTCGCCAAAGGACTGTCCCTCCCTGGAATGGGTGCGGGACGGTGCCCGGGGTGCAATGCAATTTAGTTATGCCGTCATACCGGCGAAAGCCGGTATCCAGGGATTGAATCGGTTTCTTAGAATCCGTTTTACGGTCTAGACCCCGGCTTTCGCCGGGGAGACGATCCTTATCTAAATGGCAAGTGGGAATCTATTTTTGGGGTGAGACAGCCGGGGGTTGGATTAGGGCTGGTTTTCGGAGTTTCACGTGGAAAACCAGCAACGTGACCGCCACCAACAACGGAACGGTCGAAAGCAGGAGCCATGCCAAGTCCCTCTTGCGGCGGAGGGAGAAGATCAAGCGGGATCGCCTCTTTTTGAATTCCCTCCGGGGGATGTTTTCATCGATGGGGGACATAGGGTTCTCCTAAGAGTTCACAGCCGCCAACGAATTTTTGAGTCCGGACGCCTCTTGCCGTACGGCCTCGGCTTCCTCGATCCGGTCCTGGGAATCCAAGCAGGCGGCTAAATTGAAGAGGGTGGCCGCGACCTCGGCGTGACGGAGACCGTAGATCCGGCGCTGGATCTCCAGCGCCCGCAGCAACAGCCGCTCGGCCTCCACCGGAAGGCCCCGGTGGTGATAAAGCTCCGCCAGGTTGTTGAGGCAAAGCGCCACCTTGGGGCTCTCCGGACCGTGGGTCTTCTCATAGCTCTCCCAGGCCTTTTGGAGGCACGCCTCCGCCCCCCGCCATCGGCGTCGAGTCATATGGATGTCGGCGAGGACCACCAACGCCGCGGCCAGGGAAGGATGTCCCGGCGCCAGGGAAGCTCGGCGGATGTCGAAGGCGCGGCGCGCTAGGGACAAAGCCTTGTCGGCCTTCCCTCGCCGAAGCGCGACCCGCGCTCCTTCCAGTAGGCAGACTCCCATCGACGGATGGTCCGGCCCGTTGAACTTCTCGAGGGTCCGAAGGGCGGAGGCGTAGGCCGCCTCGGCCCGCGCCAAATCCCCCGTCCTCTCGTAATATCTGCCCAAATCCTCCGTCACGAACGCGAATTGAACGCTGGACTCTCCATAAACCTCTTTCATGATCGCGCGGGCCTTTTCCAAATGCCCGCCCGCCTCGACGGAACGGTCCAAGTCCAAGGCCGTACTCGCGAGGGGGACGAGGACCTTGACCATCTCGGGATTCTTTTCTCCATGGACGATGCGGGTCATCTTGAGCGCCCGGGTCAAAAGGAGTTCGGCGTCCGCGAAGCGGCCCATCGCCCGGTGAACCTCCGCCAGGCTCTTCAAATTCAGGATCAAGCCGGGGCCGTTCTCGATGGAGGTCTGTTCATTGATTTTTATTGATTTTTGCAGGAGAGCTTCGGCCTCGCCGTAACGTCCGATGACGATCAAGATGTCGGCGAGATCGCTCATGTGGGAGAGGGTGAGGGCGTGGCCGGGACCGTACAATTTCTCGTACAAATTGATGACGCGGGAAAGGAGGACTTCGGCTTCGGTGAAGCGGCCCATGCGGTGATAAAGGCCGGACAACTCGGAGAGACTCTTCGCCAGGCGGACGTCGTAGGCTCCGCGCCCCTGGGCTTTCTCGACGGCGGACTGGAGGGCCCGTTCCTCGGCGGCGAAATCGCGCTCCCGCGATCTCACGGCGCCGTCTTCGGATTTTTGCCAGAAGAATTTCACCCGGTTATTTTATCACGATTGCGTCCGGCGGAACCGCAGCACCTCGACCAGAACCACGGAGAAGAGGAGGGCGTTCGCCACGGTGAAGACGCGGTATACGGCATCGGTCGAGGAGAGGCCGGAGGGAACCATGACCATCAGGCACACCCAAACGCCGACGGCCCACGCCAAGCTGATGTCTCGGGAGGAACGGCGGCGGCGGATGGTTACGATCAACGGGATGTTCCACAAGGGAAGGACCACTCCGCCGACCATGCCGAGGATGTCGCGGAAGGAATGAGAAGTCACCGGTATTACGTCCGGTCAGGACATCTTGACTTTCGTCGAGTTCGGGAAACCGTGGAGCTTGACGAAGGCGTAGACCTGCTTCAGAAAAACCCTCGTGTCGCCTTCCTCGGTTTTGAAACATTTGAGTTTCCCGTCTCGAATCCAACGTTGAACGCGCGCGGCATTGACGCCGAGGTACGCGCTTACTTCCAGCGGGGTCATGGCAATCTTTGAAGATTCCAAGGGATATCTCCTAGGGGATTCAATGCGTCTCGGCGTATTAAAATCATAGCTTTCCCTCGACAGCCAGTCAACGCCGGTTCCCGTCCCCGGAAAATCGCCTGTTTTCGATCCTTTGCCCCCCAAAAAAGCAACAATCGCGTCGATCCAGGCAACACGGTTATCTCCGCCTTCTCCTTGCCCCTCCGTCGGTAATTAATTAGGATGATGTCTTCCTATGATCTTCTCCGCGTTGCACCACCACCGGCGAGCGTTGTGGACGTTGGTTTTTGTTTTCGCGGCGGGCATGCTCGCCGCGGCGGCCGTCGCCCGACGCATTCTCCGCGAGCTGCCTCCCATCCACACGCTCGACAGCTACACGCCGTCCCTCGTCACCCGCATTTACGATGTGCGGGGCGACGTGGCCGGAGAGCTTTTCATCGAGCGTCGGACCCTCCTTCCCTTGACGGAAATCCCCCTGGACCTTCAGCGGGCCACCCTCGCCATCGAGGACGATCACTTCTACACCCACCCGGGTATCGACGTCAAAGCCATCTTCCGCGCCGCCCTGGCCAACCTCCGGGCGGGGCGGGCCCGGCAGGGCGCCAGCACCATCACCCAACAGCTCGCCAAAAACGTCTTCCTCAGCCAGGAGCGGACGATCTCCCGCAAGCTCAAGGAACTGCTCCTTACCCTGCAGATCGAGCGGAACTTGTCGAAGGATGAAATCCTCCAACTCTACCTCAACCAAATTTATTACGGCCACAGCGCTTACGGCGTCTCGGCGGCGGCGAAAGTGTATTTCGGGAAGAAACCCCAGGAGTTGACCCTCTCCGACTGCGCGCTGCTGGCGGGCCTTCCCAAGAACCCGGGGGGATTCTCCCCCTTCCGCAACCCCAAGCGCGCCGTGCAGCGGCGCAACACCGTCTTGGGGCGCATGCGGGACCTGGGTTTCATCACCGAGGCGGAGGAGCTCAAAGCCCAAGGCTCGCCCGTCCTCGTGCCCAAGACCCCCAACGAAATCGCCACCGCGTCGTATTTCGTCGAGGAAGTCCGCCGGGCGCTGGAACCCAAATACGGCGAGAAACTCTATAAGGGAGGCCTCTCCATTTACACGACCCTCGACC
>PMLF01000120.1 GCA_003158755.1 Elusimicrobiota bacterium
GGGAAGACGTCGATGATGCGGTCCACCGTCTGGGCGGCGTCGGTGGTGTGCAGGGTCGCGAAGCAAAGGTGGCCGGTCTCGGCGGCGGTGATGGCCAGGGAGATCGTCTCCAAGTCCCTCATCTCCCCGATCAAGATGACGTCCGGGTCCTGCCGGAGGGCGTGCTTCAGCGCCGCGCCGAAAGACCGGGTGCTCTGTCCCACCTCGCGCTGGCGGATGATGCACTTCTTGGCCTCGTAGACGAACTCGATGGGGTCTTCGATCGTGAGGATGTGCTCCCGGCGGGTCGAATTGATGATGTCGATGAGGCAGGCCAGAGTGGTGGACTTTCCGGAACCCGTCGGCCCCGTGACGAGGACCAGGCCGCGGGGAAGGTTGGCGAACTCAAGGACCGACGTCGGAATTCCGAGGGATTCGGGATCGGGGATTTTGGAGGAGATGACCCGCAGCACGCATTCGACGCCGGCCCGGTGCATCAGCACGTTCACGCGGAAACGGGCCAGGTTGGTGACGGCGAAGGAGCAGTCCAATTCCAGGTTCTCTTCGAACCGCTGCTTCTGCTCGTCATAAAGGATGGAGTAAATGAGGCGCTTGGATTCTTCGGGCGACAAGGGCGGGAAACCCGGCAATTCGTTGATCTCCCCGTTGAGCCTGATCATGGGCGCTTTGCCGATGACCAGGTGGATATCCGACGAGCCCTGCTTGACAGCGATGCGAAGAATATCGATGAATTCCATGAATCCTCCAAAAAAATCAGCCGTCAGCGGTCGGCTTTCAGCGTTCAGCTGAAACCTAAAATCCGAAGGCATTTGCTGACAGCCGAGAGCTGATCGCTGACAGCTGTCTACTGGTAATCGTCCCCCAAAACCACCTCGACGTCCGTGCGGAGCGTCGCGTCCAAATCGCTCAACACGAAATCCGTCCCCAAAGCTTGCGCGACTTTTCGCGCATTTTCAATGGTTCCGACGCGGTCCCAGACCCGCGTTTTTACTTGCCGGGCATTATAGTCCCCCCAATCCACGACGTCAAACCCGGCGGCCCGGAGGCGGTGCGTGGCGGTCAAAGCCAGACCGGGCCGCCCGGTTCCGTTCCTCACCTTGACGGTAATCTTCTTCGCCGAGAGCCCGGCGGCAGGAGAATCGGCCACTGGACGCCCTCCCCATTGAGCCATCATGTAGGACAATCGCTCCGGGTCCACCACCCATTCCGCCCCCCTGGGATTTCCCGGCAGGATGGCGGGCGTCACCCGCTCGGGCCTCAGGTGCTTGGTCTCCAGCGCCAGGCACAAGATATCCCGCCAGGAAAAATTGGCGCGAATGCTCGCCGCCACCGACGAGACCAGTCCCGGCCACCGCAAGAACGTCTCCGGGGAAACGCCCTTTTCCATTACCGCCCTCAAGAAATCCACCTGCCTTAATATTCGCCCCCGGTCGCCGCTTTTCCCCCGGAACCGGACGTACTCCAGGGCCTTTTGACCGGACAAAAGATATTCCCCGGGATCGTAGTGGATGTGCAGGTTTCCCGCGTTGTCGTCGTACTGCATGGTTTCATCGACGTGGACTCGAATTCCTCCGGCCCGATCCACGAAGCGGCGGAAACCGTCGTAATCCACGTGCAAAGTGTAGCGGGGCTCGAGAGGTGTCCCTTTGATTCCCAGCCGGTCGGCCACCGCCTCTCTCAAGGCTTCGGAGGCGACGGCGTCGTTCCTCGTCCGGGCGAAATGGTAGGCGAACACCTCGTTGATGCGGCGGAAGCGGTATCCCGGCACATCGACGTGAGTGTCGCGGGGAATGGAAAGGATGTCCAGCCGCGAGTCGGCGGGATCGTAGCGCCACCAAAGCAGCGTGTCCGAATGGCAGGCGTGGTCCACCCAATCCGTGCCGAAAAGGATGCCCGTCACCGGACGCCCCTCCCGCAATGCCGCCGCCACGGGAGACCTCCACGCGATGAGCGCGGCGATCACCGTCGCGGCGACGCCGGTCAACGCGGTGACGCGAAGGGCGTTTTGGGAAACGCCCTTCACATCGGCCTCCAACGGTTCCACAGGCGGACGGCCAGGGGGTGGATGGGACCGTGATCGTTCAAGACGTAAAGCAGTTTCCAGCGCAGCGCTTCCCGAAAAGCGTCGTCCAAGTTTTTCTTCGCCAGACGCCGAACCAAACGGATCTCGTCCCCCTTCCTTTCCGACGAGGCGAAATCGGCGATGTACAGGATTCGAGCCAGGAGGGACATTTTGTCCGCCCCCAGAGTATGGGCGCGGACGGCGGCCAGCACCGCCGGATCCTTCACGCCGAACTCGCGCTCGGCCAGCGCCGCGGACACGTAGGCGTGAAGGAGTTTCAAGCGGCCGCACTCAAATATAAATTTCGCCTCCGGCACCGGCAGCCGCCATTTCTTCACCGCCGCCGCCTGCCGGGAAACCGTCCACTCCTTGCCGCAATCGTGGAGGAGCCCCGCCAACCTCGCCTTGTCCGGGTCCGCCCCGTGGCGGCGCGCCAATTTCTCCGCCCCCCGGGCCACGTTCAACGTGTGGCGGAAGCGCCCGGGGGAGAGGTTTTTTCGAAGCCGACGGCGGATTTCTTTTTCGGTCATGAGTAGAGGGAATTCCTTTGGATGTAGGCCCGCACCGCCGGGGGCACCGCGCCGCCCCGTCCCGCGCGGACATCCGTCGAGGACGCTCGGGGCGGCCGCGCTTTCAGGACGATGGAGGCCGCCCTGACCGCCGGGTCCGCGTCCTGGGTGGAAACACCGCGACGAAGCCCCACCGCCAAACGAACCGTTTTGAGGATGTCCCGCCACCGCCGCCAACCCGTGAAATCCTTCCAAGAATCGCCTCCGATCACGAGAAACCATTCCGCGGAAGGATGCCGTCGGCGGAGAATATGGAGAGTGCGTACGGAATAGGAAGGACCGGAGAGGCGAAGTTCCACGGGGCTCACCACGGTTCTGGGTAAACGCCCGAAAGCCAAACGCGCCATCGCCAAGCGATCCCGGGGAGACGCCGAGGGTATTGAGGGTTTCCCCGGCGGATCGCCGGCGGGAACGACGTAGAGAAGGTCCAACTTTAATTCTCTCACCGCCGCCCGGGCCAGAGCCATGTGCCCGGCGTGGGGGGGATCGAAGGTCCCTCCGAAAAAACCAATTTTCACTCCCGGACCTGACCGGAACCGCGCACGACGTATTTCGTGGTGGTGAGTTCTTTCAAGCCCATGGCCCCGCGGGCGTGGAGCTTTTGGGTGGAGATGCCCATCTCGGCGCCCAGGCCGAACAAACCGCCGTCGTGCAGGCGCGTTGAGGCATTGTGGAGCACCGCGGCGGAGTCCACTTCTTTGAGGAATTTATCGGCGGCGGCGGCGTCCCGGGTCACGATGGCGTCGGTGTGGTGGCTGCCGTGCCGGTTGACGTGCGCGATGGCTTCGTCGAGGGAACCGATCACTTTCACCGCGACGATGGGCCCCAGGAACTCCGTGTCCCAGTCTTTCTCGACGGCGGAGCGCACTCCGGCGGCGGCGCGGCGGACGGCTTCGTCCCCCCGCACTTCCACCTTCGCCTCTTGATAGAGGCGCACGATCCGGGGAAGGAAGGACGCGGCCGCGTCTTTGTGGACGAGGAGCGTCTCCATGGCGTTGCAGACGCCCATCCGCTGAACCTTGGCGTTCAACGCGATCTTCTCGGCCATGTCGAGGTCGGCGTCCTTGTCCACGTAGACGGCGCAAAGGCCCCGTCCGTGAGAGAGCACCGGCACCGTCGCCATCTCGCGGATGGAGCGGACCATTTCCTCGCCGCCCCGGGGGATCACCAGGTCGATGGCTTGGTCCATCGTGACCAAGTCGCGGATCAGTTCGCGGTCGGTGAAAGGCACCAATTGGACGATGGCCGGAGGCAACCCGGCTTCCCGCAAAGCGTCATGAATCACGGCCGTCAGAGCCCCGTTGGTGTTCAGGGCCTCTTTGCCGCCGCGGAGGACCACGGCGTTACCCGACTTGAGGCAGAGCCCCGCCGAATCCACCGTCACGTTGGGCCGAGCTTCGTAAATCATGGCGACGAGGCCCAGCGGCACGCGGACCTTCTGCAAAATCATTCCGTTGGGACGGCGCGATTCCTCGACGATCTCCCCCACCGGGTCGGGCAGTGCGGCCATTTCCCGCAAGGATTGCGCCATGTCCTGGATCCGCCGAGGAGTGAGTGTCAGCCGGTCGAGGAGCGCCGGGGCAAGCTTCGCCGCTTTCCCCGCCTCCACGTCGATTCCATTCTTGAACAAAATGTCTTCCTGGCGATGGAGCAGCGCCTCGGCGATGCCGAGCAACGCGCGGTTCTTAGCCTCCGCGCCGACCTGCGCCAGCACCTGGGAGGCCGCCTTGGCCTCCACCACCAGCCGGGCCAGCTCGCGATGGGGATCGGGAGCCGAGGAGCGGACTTTCTTGACGGTTTTCTTTTTTCGGGATGGCATGCGGAAATTTTACAACATCATCGGAAAGGAGGGGAGTTGCCGGGAACTGGCGCTTTCCCCTCCCCATTTATGGGCTGATCCTTCTCCTCTATTGAAGCGGGTCCGACGCAAACAAGGGTTTCCTTCTCCCACCTCGGGTGGGAGAAGGTGCCCCGTCGGGGCGGATGAGGGGGGCAATGAATTCCGTCGATGGAATTGTCCCCTTCCCCCTCACGGTTGGGAGAGGAAAGGTCTCAACCATAGCCTACCGGCAAAGAGACTACGCCGCGATCAACGCCGCCACGACCGCCCGGAGGTCGTGGCCGATCAACTCCGACACGCTCTTGAAGAAGAACGGAATGATGTTCAGCCCTCCGACGAACACGCTGTCCTTGTCGGCCGCCACCAATTGGATGGTTTGGCCGCCCATTTTTCTGGCGGCCAATTTCACCCCGGCCAGCGTCTCCGGCAAGTTCACCTGACCGCCGGCGGTTAGGACGACGTCCTCTCCGACGGTTTTGGATACTCGTCGATCGGCGAACAGCGGGGCCAGTTCGGGTTCCCGTCCCAGCGCCGCGACGTTCGCCCCCGTTTTGTCCGTCACCACGAGATTGCGCGGGAGCTCGTTCCGCGCGATCCTTCCGGCGAGGCCCGCCATATACCCCAGCGCGACCATTTTCTCCCCGTCATCCAAGTTCGAGTAAGCGCTCAGCTCGACGACCACGTCGTCGGAAGGTCCGAGCCGCGCCGCCCGGTTGAACCCGGCCAGGAACCCGGCATAGCCGGCCAGGCCGCGGGCCAATTCCGATCCGGGGTCGGCGACGAGGCTCGACGTTAATTTCCCTTCGGCATCGGAGCTTTTCCGCGCTTCAGCGAGGGCGTCGCGGACGAGCGGGAGGTCAACTCCATGCCGCAAAACCAGGGCGTTCAAATCCATCGGGAGGGGTATCCCTAGGTTGCTGACGATGTCCTGAACCGCTCCTTGTGTCGGAGCGGCGCTGGGTCCGGCATTTTTCTTGGATCCCATGCCCTCAGCCGGAGGAGCGGCGGGTTCCGGGGCGGCCGCCGCTTTTTCCATCACGATCAGCATGTTGCTGGGAGGGAATGTCATCGGTTGTCCGTTCGTCGAGGCCAAGGCGACCTTGTCCTTGAGGTTTTCCACGTAGCCCGGTTGGAGATAGGACTGCCATTCCGTCGGCACCGGAACTTCTTTCATCACGAACCCGGCCCGCCGCGCGACTTCTTTGATGAGTTCGATATATTCGGATCGTTTCTGGACGCCGTATTGCTCTTGGATTTCCCGAGGGAACGCATCGGATCCCCACGTCATGGTGTACATGAACTCCATGGCGTCTTTGCGCATCAGCTTGATTTTCGCCGTTCCACCGTTTCCGATCTCATTCGAGACCGTCTCATGGGGGATGCGACGCCCTTTGAATTCACGGATGTAATCTTCGAAGAATGTGAAGGCGTAGGGGGTCTTCAATTCCATGACACAAAAGTCATCTCCGTTTTCGGGAATGACGCCGTCGCGGATGATCAGGCGGCCTTCCGGCGCCAGGGTCCGGACCGCCTGTTCCAAGACGTCCTTGACGGAGTCGAGGTTGAACTTCCGGCCGTCTTTTTCCACGTAGCTGAAAATCTCGTGGAGGACGGAGCAGAAGACGATATTATTTAAGGGGGGAAAATTCATTTCCCTCGCCAGGTCCGCCAACCGGAAGGCGTCGCCTTCCACGATTTCGTAGGTGGCCCCCGAACGTCGACGGCGGACCTCCAAATCACGGATGGAATCCCTCGAAATCTCCAGGCCGATGACGCGGTCCAGAACGCCCTCTTTCTTCTTTCCTTCCGCCAATTCCAACACCGCTCCACCGGCGGGACCGACCTCCAGCATGTTTCCCTTTTTTGCGAATTCCATCATCTTCTTTTTATCATGGACGGCCTGTTCGGACGCCATGGTGGAATAATAATCGGCGTCGTTGTTGACGCTGTCGAACTCGTCGAACCGTATGCCGAGGACGTCCAGGAGCCGCCTCAGCTCCAATTGATATTTCGTCTGGTTCCCGCGCTGAAGGAAATGAAGGGAACGGACGAGGGCCTCCGCGTCCTTGGACAGCGCGAACGCGCAGGAGACGGCTTTC
>PMLF01000287.1 GCA_003158755.1 Elusimicrobiota bacterium
TTCGAGGACAATGCCGAGTTCGGGTTCGGAATGGCGCTTTCCGTTGAAAAGAAATCCGCCTACGCCAGAGACTTGGTCAAGGACCTCCGCGAGACCATCGGCGCGGACCTGGCCGACGCGATCGTGAACGCCGACCAATCCACGGACGCCAAGATCGAGGAGCAGCGCACCCGCGTCACCCAAATCCAAGAAAAGATTAAGGGTCGTTCCGACCTCAAGTCCAAAGACCTGCAGAGCCTGGCGGACAACCTGGTCAAGAAATCCGTCTGGGTCATGGGCGGCGACGGCTGGGCCTNNCTATTCCAACACCGGCGGCCAAGCTTCCAAGTCCACGCCGTTCGGCGCCACCGCCAAGTTCGCGGCCAGCGGCAAGACCAAGCCCAAGAAGGATTTGGCGCTGATCGCCATGACCTACAAGAACGTCTACGTGGCACAGGTCGCCATGGGCGCCAATGACGCCCAAACGCTGAAGGCGTTCCTCGAGGCGGACCAATACGACGGGCCGTCCCTGATCATCGCCTACAGCCCCTGCATCGAGCACGGCTACGAGTTGGGCAAGGGAATCCAGCACCAGAAGGCCGCGGTGGAGTCGGGTTACTGGCCCCTGTTCCGGTATGATCCCCGTTTGACGGCCCAGGGCAAGAACCCGTTCCAGCTCGACAGCAAGCCGCCGACGATGCCGGTCAAGGACTACCTGAGCACCGAGAACCGCTTCGCCGCCCTTACCAAGGGCAAGACCGAAGAGGCCGCCAAAGGCCTCGAGGTTGCGCAGCAGACCGTCAATACCCGCTGGGCCTTCTACGAAACCATGGCCAAGCAGGAGACGAAGCCCGTGCCGCCGGCCCCCGCCGCGGCCGGCGTCGCCAACTAGCGAGGCAGTTATACATCGCTTCAAAAGAAAGGCCCCCGGAAGGCGCGACCTTCCGGGGGCCTCGTGCGTACCGAAACTTTGTGTCCGTTCACACCCTCGTCCTGAACGGATACGAATCTTTGTATCTGTTCAGGGAGTCAGTTGCGAAATGGACGGGATTTTCCTCCCCCTTTGAAAAAGGGGGATTGAGGGGGATTTGATTCTCGACGTAAGCCGACGGTTAAATCCCCCCTCACCCCCCTTTTTCAAAGGGGGGACACCAATTTCGCGACAGTTTCTTATTAGACCATCGGATAAAATCCGAATCGGAGGAACAAAATGCGGCGTCTCCTTTTCCTTTTCCTTTTCGGCCCGGCGATCCTCCCCCCCGCGGCCCGCGCGGACTCCGACGGTGAATACGTCCCGGCGCGGGAGTTTTCGGCCGTGGCGGCGCGGGAGATCGACGCGGCCAAGAACTCGGTGGTCCTCTATCTGTACCTGTTCTCCTATCGGGCGTCCCAGCCGGACGCGGGGCCGGGGGTTTTGGCGCGGGCGCTGGTGCGGGCGAAAGAGCGCGGGGCGCGGGTGGAAGTGACGCTGAACGGAACCTTCGATCCCTCCGAACCCGGCGGCGACGCGCTGAACGGTCAGGCCGCGGAATTCCTGCGGGCGAGCGGCGTGAACACCTTCTTCAGCGACGGTCCTCTGCTGCACGCCAAGGTCCTGGTGGTGGACGGGCGAACGGTGCTGCTGGGCTCCTCCAACTGGAGCGCGGCCGCGTTCAATAAGAACGCGGAAGGGAACGCCCTGATCCGGTCCTCTTCGGCGGCCGCCGCGGCCTTACAGGACTTCGTTTCCCTGCCGCGCCGCGCGGCGCCGCCTCCGGCAGCGGGGGCCATCCCGGTGCCGGAGGCGTTCCTCGGTCCGGGCGGCGCGCTCGGGGACATCGTCCACCGGCGGGACGAACGGGACTTCGACGCCTACCTGCTCCTGCTCCGGTGGAAAGTGGAGAAAGGAACCGCCACGTTCGCGGTGGACCGGGACGCCCTAGGCCGCGCGGTGGAGCTGCCCGGATCGGATCGAAGGCGGGACCACCTACAGGTCCAACGAATCTTGAGACGCCTACGGGACGCATCGGGACTCATCGCGATGACGGAAAAATCAAGAGAAGATCCGGTCGTCACGGTGCCGGAGGCGTCGGGGCCGGCGACGCCGATGGCCGCCGCGTATATGGATGATGGCTGGGACCGCCGGCTTTCGTTCTCGGCGAAGGTATTCCTCCTCATCGGGCTCCGGGAAACCGCCCGCTCCGCGTCCTCTCCCCGATGGTCGGAGGACGAAGTTTCACTCGGCGGGCGATACGGCGTATCCAAGGACTTCCTGATCCCCGGCGTGACGGAACTCCGGCGCCGGGGGCTCCTGGCCGTGGAGTATTCGCCGTACATCCCCGGAGAGTTCCGCCGGCCCAACGTTTACACGAACCTCCCCTTCTACGATCCCGCCGCGTTGGACGCCCGGTTCCGGGCGATGGAAGGGACCTACGGAAAGGAGGCGCTGGACCGAGCCCGGAGCATCGCGGCCTTGGTATACGACGATTCGGACGCGGCGGCGGTGGAAAGGTTCATCGTTTTTGAACGGAAGTACGGGACGGAACGGATGAACGAGGCCCTGAAAATCCTGGGAGACAAAAAGGGAGACAACCCCAAGCGCTCGACGGCCTACCTGTTCGGCGTCCTCGACGGCATGGAACGGGAGGCGGGGGAGTGAGGGTCCGCATGAACTTAAGGATGAAAGGCTCCGCTTTTAGAGACAATGCCGTTCACTTAACTCTACTGTGCGAAGTTCGATCAAAAGCGAGAAAAACTGTCGTTTCGAGGGGTTTCCCCCCTCCTTTGTAAGTAGGGGGTGAGGGGGAGGTAGAGCCGCTGCCGTCGGAGGCGCAGCTACCTCTCCCCCACCCTCCCCTTACAAAGGGGAGGGAGAAAGGCAAATTCTCAACTTCACACAGTAGAGTTAAGAAGTCATACCGGCGAAAGCCGGGGTCCAGGCCATAAAACGGATTCTAAGAAACCGTTTCAAACCCTGGATACCGGCCGCTCCTTCGGAGCCGGGGCCTATTCGGCCCGTCGCAACCGTGTGCCACTGGCACACGCGACCCACGCGGCATTTCCTGCTAGTGTGGTGAGTCCAACACTTC
>PMLF01000164.1 GCA_003158755.1 Elusimicrobiota bacterium
CCGGCGGTGGCGCCCGACGGTAAGGTTAAGGTCGCCACGGCCGAAATATTGTCGGGGGGGGATTGCCCCATGTCCAACGTGCCGTTCACCGTGACGTTCCCCGCCGAGACGGTCAGGGAGGAATCCTTGGTCCTATGGAACTTCAAGGTTCCGCCGAAGTTCACCGTCACCGCCTGAGCCGTGGCCGTGGTGATGTCCACCGTCACGGTGGTGCCGTTGGCGATCACCGCCGTGTCGGCGAATGTGGGAACGGGGTAGCCTCCCCAGGTGGCCGCGGCGTTCCAGGGTCCCGAGACCGTGCTGGTCCGCGTGGCGGCCCGTGTGGACGCCGCCGTCAGGACGACCGCCAAAAGGACGAATATTTTCTTTTTCATTGTTTCACCGATCCAAGTTTACATGCTTACCACAGCGCATTTCAAGGTGCGAAGATCTCGGCCCTTTAGAACGAACCCGACAAAAAGTATATTGCATATTAAAGGTTAGTGTTTTAGAATGTTTCATATGGAAAGAGCCTACGAACACCTCCTCCGGGAGCGTCTCCGGCGGTTTCCCTGCGTGGCCGTGGTCGGTCCCCGACAGTGCGGAAAGACGACGCTCTTGAAACAACTGTCCATGGAGTGGGAGGTGTTCGACTTGGAAAGGGCGGCGGACCTTGACGCCGTCCGCCGGGATCCGGACCTTTTCTTCCGCCTCCATCCGCGGCGCATCGCCCTGGACGAAGCCCAAGTCCTTCCGAGCCTCTTTCCGGCGCTCCGCGTGGCCATCGACGCCGACCGCTCCGTCAAAGGCCGCTTCGTCATCACGGGGTCCAGTTCGCCTCACTTGCTCCGCTCCGTGTCGGAGTCCCTGGCGGGGCGGGTGGCCATCATCGAGTTGGCGCCCTTCTCCTGCTCGGAGGCCTTCGGACGGCCCGAAAGCCCCTTCTTTTCCCTCCTGGCGCGCCGGGCCAAGGCCAAGGAGTGGGTCCGGGATCTTCGTCCGCGCGCGACCCTCCGGGAAATCCACGACTATTGGTGGCGCGGAGGTTTCCCGGAACCCTGGCTGGCGAAGGGCCGGGACCTCCACCGGGACTGGATGGACCAGTACATCCAAACCTACATCCAACGGGACGTCCTGCGTTTGTTCCCCGGGCTTAACCAGGATCGGTTCCGTCTCTTCACACAACTTCTGGCGGGACTGTCCGGGACGGTCATTAATTTCTCCGACGCGGCGAGGGCTTTGGGCGTATCTCCTCCGACGATACGGGATTATTTTGAAATCGCCCACGGCTCTTTCCTTTGGCGAACCTTGCCGCCCTACGAAAAAAAGGCGCTCAAGCGGGTTGTCAGGCATCCCCGAGGGCATTTGCGGGATTCTGGAGTCCTCCATCATCTGATGCGCCTCCCGGATCAAAAAGCCCTCCTGTCCCACCCTCAAATGGGGTTCTCGTGGGAGGGAATGGTGACGGAGGAAATTATCCGTGGTTTGAACGCCCGCGGGATTTCCCACGACGCCTATTTCTATCGGACGGGCGCCGGTGGAGAGGTGGACCTGGTCCTGGAGGGCGCCTTCGGCCTGCTCCCCATCGAGATCAAGCACGGCCAGACGGTGACCGCCTACGAGCTCCGGAGCCTGTCGGAGTTCGTGCGGGAGCGGCGGTGTCCCCTGGGTCTCGTGATCAACAACGACGAGCGTCCCCGCCTTTACGCCGAGAACCTCCTCGGCGTTCCGTTTTCCTGTCTTTAACTCCCGCATCGCTTTCAACAGGGGCTTTGTCTCCGCGAGCCTCATTGGAACCTCAACCCCTTCGGACGGGCCGGGGGCGTGGAATCCACAGGTCCCCCGGCCCACTCGGCCACGTAGGTCTGGTCCGGACCGCCCTTAACCCGCCAATTGGATCCCCACACCACTTTGCTGAAATTAAAATTCATCACCGCGTGAGGTTCGGCGTAGTAGTCATCCGCGCGAAAACTCTGAGCGTGGGCGATGCGCCGGACTTCGCAGGTGTCCAAGTTTAAGGCAAATATTTCCGAACCAAAAACTCCCGTGCCCACCCCGTTTCCATCTTGATCGTAAACGGAAACAAGGACCCAATCTTTGACGAGGCTTGAGTTCGTTCTTCCCGAGAAGTGAAAACCGGACTGCCATTCGGGCGTCATGCAGCTGGTCGCGACGACTCCATCCTCAAGCCTGATGGCCCGGATGGCCTGATATCCATTCGTATCACCGAGATGCGCCGCGCCGACATACACATCCGTGCCGTCGGCAAGCTGTGCGGCATCACCATGCCAATTTTTCTCGCTCGGCTTGCTCACGTATTTGAGACTCAGGTCGAAAACCTCCTGCCCGGTCCCGCGAACGGAAAAGTCGTTGTCCGGAGAGTCATTATTCCAGTTCACCAAAACGTATTTACCCGAATGCGATATGCCGACCCAATTGAAGTCGGTCTGACAGGCGTTGGCGCCGCACAGTCCACCCGCCCCAAATCCTTTTGTCGCGATCACCTTGTCCTGCGCCAGGTCGTAGACGAAGATGCCCCGTTCCGCGTAGTTGTCGTTGCTGTCAAAGCTGTAGAAGGCCCAATAACGGTCGTTATCGTCGGAATTGCCCTCATCGCCGTTGGCGATAGCGGTGCAATTCATCCCGCCGGTCTCTGCCTGGGTGAAACTGTGCACGATGGAGCTGGTTTTGGCTTGAACGTTATACTTGTAGAAATTCATTCCCCCAACGTAGTAGATGATGTTGGGGTCCGA
>PMLF01000259.1 GCA_003158755.1 Elusimicrobiota bacterium
TTCGGCGGCGCGGTCGATGTGGCGGGGGGCCAGAATCATCCTCACGTCGCGTCCGGCGGCGCGCAAACGGATCAAGACGTCCGCGAGGATATCCTCTTCCCCCGGGTGGGTGCTGCCGCAAACCCACACCGTTTCCGACGGAAGGAATCCGAGCTTCGCCCGAACAGCCTCGCGCCGGGAGAGGTCGGGGAGAGGCGCGTCGTATTTCATGTTGCCGGAAACGACCGCGCGTTCCGGGAGCACGCCGAGCGCAACGAACCGTTCCCCGTCGACGGCGCTTTGAGCTCCGACGCGCGTCAGCGTCCTCAGGAGCGGGCCCCAGAAACTCCGCAACAGACGGTACCGAGGGAAAGACCGGTCCGACACGCGGCCGTTCACCGCCAACGACGGCACGCGGCGGGCGGCAAGCCCCCGGAGCCAGTTCGGCCACAGCTCCGTCTCCACCAGGACGACCGCCCGGGGACGCCACCGGTCCAGGAGTCGGCTGACGCAGAAAGGAAGGTCCACGGGCGCCAGGCGGACGCACTCGGCCAACCCGGACTTTTCGGCCAACTCTTTCCCCGCGACGGTCGTGGTGGTGAGGAGCCGACCAAAACCAGGGAAACGGGACGGCAGGTCCTTCAAGAAACTCTCCGCCGCCTTCACCTCGCCGACGGACGCCGCATGGATCCAAATCCACCCCTGAGCAAACTTCTTGCCGCCGGGGCCGGCGCCCATGCCCAGGCGCTCCGGCAGACCATCCAAGGTCTTACGAAGGCCGAATCTCCAGACGAAAGCCAAAAACAAAAAAGGAGAAAACAGGGCGATGAGGAAGGTGTAGAGGAATATCATGCGGGCGTCCCTTTCAATAGTCGTTCGGCCTCCGCCGCGGCGGCGTCCAAGGCGGCTCGGATACTTTCTTCCGCCTCCGGACCTTCGGCGGAAAGAGTCAAGGGTTCTCCAAAAACGATTTCATACTTTCCGAAAGGCAAAGGGATCATGAAACGATCCCAGGAAGATCGCAAAATCTTCACGCGCGTTCCCGCCCAACCTCCGGGGATGACGGGAACCCCGCTCTTCCTGGCCAGGGCCGCCACGCCGGGTTGGACCGAACGATAGGGTCCGCGGGGACCGTCCGGCGTCACGCCCAATTGCCCGCCGGCCTCCAGGACGTCCAAGAGGCCCAGGAGCGCCTTCGCCCCCCCCCGACTCGAAGAGCCTCGAACGGTCCGGTAGCCCAGGCGATGGAGGGCTTGAGCGATCAGCTCTCCGTCGCCGCTCCGGCTGACCAGGACATATCCTCCCCGGTTCCGGTAGGCGTAACCCATCATCAACTGGTACCGGTGCCAGAAAGCGAAAACGCAGGGACGCCGCCCATCGGCGATGGCAAGAGCGGTGGGATGGAAATGGACGCGGATCCGGGAGGTGAGCGCGACGAAGCGGAGGTAAAGGACGCCGATGAAGGCGATGAAACCGGGAAAGCGCAACGCTATCCCCGCCTTTTTTTGGGCGGGTACCACAGCAGGCCGCCGACACGGGTGAACCGGGGAGACAGATGGCCGGCGCCGTCCACGACGATGCCGACCTTGTCGGAATTGAGGAGGGAGAGGACGTCGCGGCGGACGTCGGGCGACGGGGCTTCTTGGCGGGAAGAAACCTCGCAACCCTCTTGGGCCGCCTGCTCCGTCGCGAGACGAATCACGAAGGTCGCCGCCTGTTCCGCAGATTCCTCGCCCACGGCGGTCAAGACGCGGCTGAGGAGCGCTTCCCCCCGGGAAAGGGCTCCCCCGAGGGCCTCTTCCAACGGCGTCCCAATCGTGGCGGCGTAGAGGGTCAAGGCGACGGGCTCCGCGGGGGCGTCGGCGGGTTTTTCCCAAAAAGCGGACAGAGATTCGGGAGTGCGGCCGCGTTCAAAGGTGTCGTAGAGGGCGGCGGTGGCGAACAGGTCGACCGCGCGGCGCATTTCGGTTTCCATCGCCGACTCCAACTCGGGCGTGGATTGGGCGTCGCCGGTCAAGGCCTTGAGGTTCTTGAGGACGGAGGACGGACGGGGAGAAAGACGGAACTTCCGTATCTTATTCATAGCCCGCGCTCGGAGAGGAAAACCTCTACCAGAGGGGCGTCTTGCGTTTTTTCTGCCAGTCGTAGACCATCGCGCTGGCGACGAAAATGGAGGAGTAGGTTCCCACCACCACGCCGAAGGTCATGGCGAGGGTGAAGTCACGGATGTCCTCTCCGCCGAAGATCAGGAGGGCTATGAGCACGATGAACACGGTGAGGGAGGTGATGATCGTCCGGGACAATGTCTCGTTGAAGGACCGGTTCATGAGCTGGCCGATGTCCTCCTTGCGGTTCCGCTGGTTGCGCAGGTTTTCCCGGATGCGGTCGAAGATGACGATCGTGTCGTTGACCGAGTAGCCGATGATCGTCAGGAAGGCCGTGGTGATCGGCAGGTTCACCTTGACGGGCTCGATCATCAGCCAGTTCATGCCCGGCACTTTGGCGAGGTAGATGCTGGCGGCAACGGCCCCCAACATGACGAACACGTCGTGGATGAGGGCCACCACGGCCGCCAGGCCGAAGGCCACGCC
>PMLF01000160.1 GCA_003158755.1 Elusimicrobiota bacterium
ATATTTGAAAGCGTCCACGACGGTTTTCTCTCGGTCGTAAATCCGAACTTCCCTGCGGCCGAAACGGAACTTTTTGACCCCAAGGGTCAGGGCCTGACCTGAGAGACGAACAACACGAAGATGCGATTGCATAACGCGCTTCTCATGAGGAAGGGCAATCCAAATTTTCCGCTCCTCTTGGTCCGTCAAATCGTAATACGTCAGAGCGGATATTCCACAAACCACCGCCTCCGGCATGAGCGCGCACACGGGCATATACTTCTTCAAAGGGTCGGTCAGCCAATCCAGTTCCACAGCATAAATTTGCCTCTCCACCCGATGAAGATCCCCCTTGGCCACCAGGCGGCTCAGGGCCATGCGGCCGGCTCCCAAAACCTGGGCTTCCGCGAGGGTGACAAACTGATGACTCCGAATGGTGTCGAACAGCTTCTGAGTTGAGAACATGCTCAAATGTTACAAATGTTCCCAATCGATATCAACTGGGAATATCAGTAACACATGCGGGAGGGGTGGGAGTGGCGGCCGTTTTAGGGCCGTTGGAGGAGGATATCGGCCAGGACGGGGCGGCCTTCGTCGATGGATTCTAAACCGCGTTCGGCCAGCAGTGTGCCCGAGACGAGAGCCAGTTGAAGGGACGCCTCGCGGCAATGGACGCGGCTTTCGGCCTCGGAGAGCTCGGACTGGGACAGCTTCTCTTCGGCGTCGAAAATCAGGTGGGTGTTGCTTTTCCCGGCGGGGAACCGGGCGATCTCGGAGTCCAGGAGCTTCCGCCGATAGTCCACGACGCTCCGCAAGTTGACGATGCGGGACTGGAGGGCCTCCACCCTCCGGTGGAGGATTCGCCGGGCGCCGGCGATTTCGTATTCCGTCGCGTTGAGGTCCTCCCGCGCCGTCTGGGTCTTGAACCGCTGGGCGGCGAGGGCGTGATGCTCCTGGAGCCCGGAGAAGATCGGCACGCGCATTTCAGCCCCGGCGGACCAGGTTTTGTGGTCTTTGTCGTTGACCTTCTTCCATGCCTCGTCTTCGGTGGCGCCGAGGCCGTTATAGCCGTAGCTCCCGGTCAGGTTCACCTCGGGGAGGCGCTGGTCCTTTTGGTAATCGAGGGCCGCTTTTTCCTTCTCAAGCGCGAACCGCTTGACGAGGTAATCCGGCTGAACTTGGAGGGTATCCGCCAGGGGAACATCTCCCGGCGCGGAAGGTTTTTCTCCGACGGGATCGTACAAGGGCGTTTCGGTCCGGATCTCGTTTTCCGGCTTGACCCTATAATTGGACATCAGCAGCTTCAAACGGCTGACAGCGTCCAACAGTTCCTGCCGGCTGTCGTCCTGGTTCCCGAGGCGGTCCGCCAGACCCGCGCGGGCTTCGACCAGTTCCAATTGGGACATCTTGCCAGTCTTGACCCGCTCCTCGCCGTCCTTGACCAGGCGCTGAGCGATTTCGACGGATTCGTCGGCGACGCGGTTTTTTTCCTCCGCGAAGGCCAGGGTCCAGTAGGCCGTCTCGACGTCGTAGAGAGTTTTCATCAGCACGGCGCGGTAGGTGTGGAACGCCGCGCCCCTCTCCAGGGCGCCGACCCGCACCTTGGCCAGGGGAGACCCGAACCACGCGCCCTTGAAGAGGGGCTGGGTCACCGTGACGCCGGCGAAGGCGTTGGATTGCGCCAACAGGTTTGCCGCGCTGTTCGTCAGGAGGTTGTCCCGGTCGTCGGTGACGGTGTATCCCACGTTGTAGGTGGCTCCCGTGGGAACCTTCCCTTCTAGGCCCAGCTTGTAGGTGTCGGCCTTCTGGATGTAGAGCTGGTGGCCGTTCTGCTGGAGGACTTCCAGGGTGGTGTTCTCCCGGTTGACGTCGTCGTGCTTCATTTCTCCGACGATGTCCGGCTCGAAATCCCCCCAGGGGGCCTTGGCCCCGTGCAGGCTTCCCAGCCAGTCGAGCCTCGCCTTGGTGACCGCCGAGTTGGTGAAGACGGCGTCCGCGATGACGTCCTCGATCGACAAGGACACGGTTCCGTCGTCCGTCCCCTCGGAAGAGCGGGAGACGGGGGAAACCGTTTTTCCCTTCTGTCCGATCCCCTTTCTTTGCATCAACATTTTCTTGAAGTATTCGATGCCGGCGGCGATGCTTTTTTCCTCCGCGTCGGAGGACGCCGCGTCCGACGTCGACCCCGACACGGAGTAGGTCGACGACGCCGGCGCTGCGGCGGTGGATTCCGATATTTGCGACGGCGCAACTGATTCAGTGGAAACGACGGGGATCGCGATGGCTTGGGTCGAGGCGGTCGTAGGAATCACTTCGGCAAAAACGGGGCAAACCAAGAAGACGGCGGCAAAGACACCCCCCATCCCTACCTTCCCCCTCAAGGGGGGAAGGAGAAATGCGTGCTTCCGACGACCCTGAGCGACTGCAGGGTGCCTCATAAATGGGGCAACGACAAAACCAAAGGGCGGTCGGCGGGTCATCTTCCAATGTCTCCTCGGGCGAAGGAGAGGGAATCCTCCAGCCAGGTGTCCGTCTTGAGGACGGATTGACGGTGGTGGACCGCCATCCGTTGGGCTCGAGACTGGAACCACAAAACGGCCTTTTCCCCGGCCCAACGGCCGATGCGGGAATCCTTTTCCAGGGAAGCCTTGATCGCCCGACGGACGGGTCCGGGGACGAAGCGCCGGATGAGCTCGTCTTCCATGCTGACGAAGGACCGGGAACTGCCGGGGTCTCCCTGACGGGCGCTCCGGCCGAAGAGCTGGCGGTCGATGCGGGCCGACTCATGGCACTCGGTGGCGATGACGTGCAGCCCTCCCCGTTTCGAGACGCCGTGTCCCAAAAGGATGTCCGTGCCCCGCCCCGCCATATTGGTAGCCACGGTGATGGTTCCCTGCCGGCCCGCCTCGGCGACGATGTCGGCCTCTTCCTTGTGCCGAACGGCGTTCAACACCCGGCATTCCACGTTCAAGGCGAAAAGGCGGCGTGCCAGGTCCTCGCTCGTTTTAACGCTGCGGGTTCCGACGAGCACGGGCCGGCCCTCCCGATGAAGCTCGACGATGTCGTCCACGATCGCTTCCCATTTGGACTCCTGGTCGGGGAAGACCCGCCGGGGCAAATCTTTCCTTTGGCAGGGACGGTTCTGGGGGATGGGAACGACCCTCCGTCCGTACACGCGCCACAACTCGCCCGCCGATTCCTTGGCGGTGCCGGTCATTCCGGCCAGACGGTGGAAATATCGATAGAACTTTTGAAAACTGAGGCGCGCCAGGGTCTCCGAAGGCGGCGTGACGGCCAGACCCTCTCTGGCTTCTATGATCTGATGTAGGCCCGCGCGCCACGTCCGCTGGGGCATAAGCCGGCCGGTGAACTCGTCGACGATGATGA
>PMLF01000172.1 GCA_003158755.1 Elusimicrobiota bacterium
TTTCCGGTTTCCCGCCGACGCTTAAGTTTCCTTCGTCACCGCCCGCAAAACGGACGATTCCCTTCCATAGGGCTTTGGCGCTTTCGACTCCCGAGAAGAACACTTCGGAAGCCACGCCGCCCCTCTCGCTCCCCACAAGAGCCTTCACTCTTTGGAACATGCATGGTTGATCCACCAACCTCGGCTGGGGGGTCGCGTTCACCGCAGAATGAAGATCCAAGGCTGCTTCCGCGGCGGGGAGGTTGTCGTAGCTCACCGTGTTGGCGTCCACTCGGACGCCGCCGTCGCTCGGCAGATTGGCCAAAGACACCACCCGGCTTTTCCCGTTCACCGCGGCGACGTCCATCGCGATATATTGGGTTCCCGCGCCGGTCTTTCGCTCCACCAACGCCAGGTCCGCACCTTCTCGGGTCGCCTGGGTGGCTACATCCGAAACATCTCCACCTTCCTTGAGTCCGACCACCAAAACCTGGTTCTCACCCAACGGGGTAATGAAGGAATTCTTTTCATCCCCTTCATTGAAAATCAACTTCTGCGCTACGTCGGAAATGTGCCCGTTTTGATCGTCGATCGCGCCTATGCGTTCCCGGGCTTTTTCGATTTCTCTCGTAAGGCGTTGAACTCCTGCTTGATCGCCGCTAATTTCTGATCGTATTCCGGATCGGATTTCGTCAATGACCGTAACCTTTTCAGTAATTCGTCGCTGGCTTTCGCTTGCTCGTCGCTGGCTTTCGCTTGCTCGTCGCTGGCTTTCGCCATATCCTGAGATTTCTGTTTCAAGATCGCCAGTTTTCTGATCTCCTCCTCGTTGCTCTGATTCAAGGTGTCCAGATCCCTGGACATCTGACGGGCGTCCGCTGCCATCTCGTCCAAGTCCGACAGGGCCTGTTTCTTGTCCTCCGGTGTTCGGATGACCCTCAGTTCCGGCGATATCTTGGACGGGGGTTGTCCTGGCCCCGTCTCCCGTTTTCCGAACAGTTTCTCCCAAAGTCCCATTCCCGCCTCCATTACCCTGCAATCCAGCCAATTGTTCTTCGTAGACCGCCCGTTGCTGTTTCCAGGCCTCATCCAAAACCTGGTTCTTCGAAATCTTTTCTTTCAACGCTGATCGTTGCTCCGTCAGAGATTCTTCCTTCACGTTCCTCGCTCCACGCACCAGACCGCCCGCCACGCCTCCCGCCACCTCGGCAAATGTATTGCCCCATAACGGGTCCAACCCAAGGATGTCCGTCGCGCGCGGAGCATATTTTTGGACCACATACATCGTGCCCATCGACGCACCCATCGACTCTACGCTCTCCACTCCGCGAGCCGTCAGAGCCAACGCCGCTTTCCCGTTTCCTTGCAGTGCGTCCGCTGCCAACTCCCCAAATCCCTTTTGGGTCAATTCTCCGACACCGTCAACCTTCGCGATCCAGTAGCTTGCAATCGGCGCTCCACCTTTCAACGCCACCGACAAACCCTCGCCCACCGGGCTCCATTTTACGAACGACGCTCCGGTCTCGAACCCTTTCAACCCCACGCTCATATTATCACTAAAGCTCAACAGGTCCCGCTGGTTCACGACGATCCGACGGCCCATCATGTCCACGCCATAAACCGTGTCTTTCCCGCCCAACAAGGCTTTCCCGTTGCTCGCCATCATGTCTAACACGGCGCCGAACGCGCCCATCTTCCCCGTCGTAGAAAGCAGGGTCTTCGTATCTCCCAAAGCCGCATACGCCCCGACCAACCGCGAAAACGCTCCCGCCGATTCCCCCGCTTCCGCCGCGATCGCTCCCGCCCGCGCCGTTTCCGCTGTCTTCGTGAACAGTCCCACGATCTTCCCCAACGCGCCCAACGCCGCCGTCTCCACCACCAGTTTGCCAAGACCGGCAAATACGCCCTTCACTTCCAGTTGCTGCGTCAGGTTCACCATCTTTCCCGCGTCGCCGACCCCGAAGTTCTTGAACAACGCGTCATTGGAAAGTTGCTCGGCGTTTTTCAAATCGTTCGTGAACACGTTCACATACGCGCCCTTCCCCACCGACCCAACCACCGCCGAACCGTTCCGCACCTCCTGCGCCATCAACGCCAGGTTCAACCCCTCCGAAGCGGTCTCCGTTTTGCCCCACACCGCCACCGCCCGCGATTGCAGGCCCGCCGCGATGGCCGCGCTTTCCGAACTGCTTGATCCAGGCGTCTTCAACAACGCTTCCGCCTTCGCCTGCAATCCCGTCACTTCTTGGCGAAGTTTTAAGAAGTCGTCTTTGAGCGTCAGTTTTTTCGCCATCGGCGCATCCAGCTTATCCACCAGGAGCACCGGCGACACGAGTCGCCCTTTCATCGCCATCGAAAGGCCCACCGTGTTTTGCGCCCCGGCCGTCGTCGATAATCGGTTGAACTGCTCAACGTCCGCCGCGCTCCAATTGCGCTTGGACGACAAACCCTCAAGCTCTTTCACCGCACTCGCCGCCGCGTCGAAATGCTCGGCCGCGCTCGCCAGGGATTCCCGCTGCCCATCCAACGTCGCCCGTTCCTTTTGTATCTCCTTCCGGAACGACGCCACGAACTTCTCTCCACCCAACGTATATAGGACGTTCTTAAGATCTCCCTTCACCTGAAGCAACGGCAGCTTCGCCATCAAGCCCGTCAGGGACTTCACGATCATCGACGCTTTCCCCGCCGTCGTCTGCTGCGCTCCGGGCGTTTGCACCAACTTCGCCAGGTCCGATTCCATGGCCGCCAAAATCTTTTCCTTCGCCCCCACCACCTCAATGGCCTTCTCCAGCGCCCGTTTGCTTTGATCCACCTGAGCCAGGTTGCCGCCCGTCACCAACATCAAACCCGCCACCGCCGTGAAGCTGCCCGCGTGCGAATAATCGATTTCCGCCTGGGATAGGCAGTCGAATCCGCCTCGCGCCGCCAGCTTCGACGCCGACTCCAGTTCCGACGCCGCGTCCCTATACGCCCGGATCATCAGAGCCGACCCTTCCGTCTGTTTGCCGCTTTGCTTGATCTCCCCAAGGGCTGATAGCGTGTCAAACCGAGCCAAGGCCACTCGCCCGACCAATTCAGCCTTGACGCTGTCTTGGTAATTCTTCCCGGTCAAACCGGCATCCAATCCCTTCAGCGCCGCCCCCGCCTCCGCCAACCGCGCGGACAACTCCGCTTTGGTTCCCGCAGGAAGATTCATCGCCGCCAAGGCCTGCTGCCGGTTCGTTAACTCCGTCCCCAAGGCTGTACGGCTCTGCGAAAGCTTTTCTCCCCGGCCCGCCACCGTCCATCCGTCCTTCCATTCTTCCATCCCCGCCATGCTCGTTTCACTGCCTAACAAAACGACGGAGGAAGAAGAATTTAGAGGCGTCGATAACACACCCGAACCCATATTGGTTAGGGACGCGTTCGCCGCCATCACCAACCGTTCCGTTGGCGTGACCGCTTCTGTCGCCCCGTTCTCTCCAAATCCCGCCGCGTCCGTCACCTGACCGAGCAACCGGCTCCCGGGCAGAGGGATTCCACTGTCTATGGCGTCCGCCAATTTCTCCAATACGGGGTCCTTGGGGATCGCTCCGCGTAAGGCTCCGACGGGGGTCGGGCGCTGCCCCTTCCCGAGAGGCACTTCCGTCCGGGACGGAAGCCAAAGCCCCTTCGGAATGAAATCCTTGATCGACGGGCCGCCGTCCTTCATCATGTCTTGGAATATCACTCCGCCCGGAACCTGCCGCATCTCTTTCAAGGCGTTCCCGGCCGGAGTTATGGCTGGGACCGCCGGAGCG
>PMLF01000067.1 GCA_003158755.1 Elusimicrobiota bacterium
CCCGCTCATTTTCCGGCGCCGACATAACGATGAGGAAAGCGTCGTCCGAATCCCGCCGGTAATAGGCCATCTCGATGACCTTGGTCCCCTGCTCCGGCTTCTGCTGGGTCAGCCGCACGTCCGCCCGCACGTCGTTCTTCAGCTTGTAGTTGTCGTCGATCGCCTTCAGTATGGGCTCGATCCGGCTCGCCGCCCAAAGAGGCGCGGCGAGAACCGCCATCGGCAACAAAACGGCAAGCCGCCGTTGGAAGGTTATCCCCGTCTTCTTCATGAGTTATTATTCCCGTCCCAACCTGAATTTGTGAAATGCTTAATTGATCTTTAACTAAAAATGGATACACCAACCGCTCATNNGAGCTTGTCGAAGCATGAGCAAGCACCGTCGGGAATGGTTCACCCTTCGACAGGCTCAGGGTGAGCGGGCTTGTATCCATCTATTTGTTAAAGATCAATATGACATCATAAAAATTATCCCGCTCTTAAACGAGCGATTTTGGGACTCGCCGGGCAAATCGCGCCCTTGCTTCCCTTCTCGGGAGAAGGTACTCTCCACCCATGGATTTCCGCGTTTTCACGTCCGCCTTCCTCACCCTTTTTGTGGCCGAGGTGGGAGACAAGACCCAGCTGGCGGTGATGACTCTTTCCGCGTCCACCAAGAAACCCTGGACCGTATTCCTGGGCGGGACCTTGGCGCTGGCCCTCCTAACGGGCCTGGCCGCGTTCTTTGGAGAAACAATCACCAAAGCGGTGCCCGAGGTCGTCCTGCGGCGAGTCTCGGCCTCCCTCTTCGTGGTCATCGGCGTCTGGATATGGGTCAAAGGATGAGGCTCGCCCCATGATCCTACTTTCCGTCTCCGCCCTTTTGGCCTTGATCGCGGCGATTTTCTTCTACCGCGCGCTGAGCCCCTTCAAATCCTTCCTCGACGCCCTTTCCCGTCCGGACGGCGACGTGGCCGACGCGCTGAAAGCCGCCTTGCAAGAAGGGCGGATTTCCGGGGAAAAACTCGCGGCCCTGGCCCACACCATCGCCCGGCGGGAAACCGAGAACCGGCAGACTCACACGGCCCTGGCGAGGAGCCTGGAGTCCCTCCTCCGCGCGTCCCGCCAGCTCATGGACATCAGCCGGCGCCTCAAATCCGAGGCCCAGTCCACCGCCCAGCAGACCACCGTCCTGTCCACTTCTATGGAGACCTTCACCCAGAACGCCTCGGCCTCCGCCCAAAGCACCGAAGAGATGGGGTCCAGCATCCGGGAGGTCGCCAAGAACGCCCACGAAGCCGCCGACGTGTCCCGGATCGCCGTGGACACCGCCCGGTCGGCCAACCGGGACGTGGCGGCCTTGGGTGAAAGCTCGGCGGAAATCGGCCAGGTGGTCAAACTCATCTCCTCCATCGCGGAACAAACGAACCTGCTCGCGTTGAACGCCACCATCGAAGCGGCGCGCGCGGGAGCGGCGGGGAAAGGATTCGCGGTGGTGGCCAACGAGGTCAAGGACTTGGCGAAGGAGACCGCCAAGGCCACGGAAGAGATCGGCGCCAAAGTGGAACGCATCCGCGCCGGCATCCGGGACGCCGTCAAGTCCATCGGCCGCATCGGGGACGTCGTCGGCCGCATCCATGACACGCAGAACGCCATCGCCGGCGCCGTCGAGGAACAAAACGTCGTGACTCGTGAAATCCAGAAAACCGCCGCCGAGTTCGTCCAGGGCGCCTCGGAGATCGCCCGGTCCATCGCCTTGGTGACCGAGGCGGCCCACGGGACCACGACGGACGCGGAGGCCACCGCCAAAGCCGCCGAAGAGCTGACCGCCATCGCCGCCGAGCTGCAAACCTTCCTGGGCGAAGTCTCGTCCTCTTAAATCTTATCCAATAAATACCGCTCACCCTGAGCTTGTCGAAGGGTGAGCGGCCTTTCGCAGCGATGGCCCATGCTTCGACAGGCTCAGCATGAGCGGACTTTTGGGTTGATTGGAAAAGATCTTAATCGTTCCGCTCGGTTAGGAGTTTTCGGTATAACGCCACGGTCTTGACCGTCATCGCATTGATCGAATAATTTTCCCGCACCCGTCGTTGTGCCTCTCCGGCGCAGGATTTCGCCAATTTACCGTCGGAGAGCATCCGGTTCATGGCCCGGGCCAGCGCGTCCGCGTCCCCGGGCGGCGTCAGCAGACCCGTCACGCCGTCTTCCACCAATTCCTTGTTCCCCCCGACGTCCGTGGCGACGACGGGCACCCCCATGCTCATGGCTTCCCGCAGCACTCCCGAAAACCCTTCTCCCGCCAGGGACGACAACACCGTGAGGGAAAGCAAAGAGATCACCTCCGGCATGTCCGTCCGGAAACCGGCCAAAGTGACGTGGTCCTCCAACCCCAACGCCCGGACTTTTTCCCGCGCCTCGGGTCCGTCGGTGTCTTTCCCGACGAGCAGGAAACGCGCCTTCGGCCCGCCGGAGTCGATGAACCGTCGGGCGGCCTCCAGGAACTCCGCCTGTCCTTTCCACCAGGAAAAATGGTTCAGGTTCCCGACAATGGGAACTCCCGCGGGCAGCCCCAGTTGCGTCCTCACCGATTCTTCCGGGGCGCGGGGCGCGAACCGGTCGACGTCCACGCCGCTGTGGATGACGTGGACTTTATCGGCGGACACTCCCTGGTCGATCAACCCCCGCCCGATGTCGGCGGAGACGGCCGTGTAGGCCGCGATGCGGCCCGTTCGATATTTGAGGTGGCTGAAAATATTCCACGGCTTGAAACGGAACGAGACCCTCCGAGAGACGACGAGCTTCGGGATCGGAGCGAAGAAACCAGCCAGCAGCGCCAGGGCGTGGGCTTTCGGATGGTGGGCGTGGACGACGTCGGGCCGGAACTTCCGGACGGCCCGCGCCAAAGCCCAAGCGGCCGGCAAATCGTAATCCTGCCGCATGGCGCGAACCCACGCGCGCACGCCCGAACCCGGGACGTGCTTCAGGAGCTCCGCTTCCGGCGGACAGAAGAGCCCCGCCTCGTGCCCGTCCCGGACGAGGGCTTTGCAGAGGTGCCAAAGCTGGACGGTGCCGCCGGACCAGCTCCGGCTTTCGGTGACGTGGAGGATCCTCATTGATCGGAGAGGTGCTCCGCCTCTTTCATGCGGGCGTTGTCCTGATCGACGGCGGCGGAGGCTTTTTCCTCGACCCGCCGCGCCTTCAAGGCATCGTGCTTGAGGGATTCGGCGTAACGGGTGGTCTCGTTGTCGGCCCTCTTGTTGGTGTCGCAGCCGACGACGAAAAGGGACAGTAGAAGGGCTAATCGGAGTTTCATTTTCTTCCTCCCGGTTTGCGAAATAAAATGATGCGGTTGGTGTTGGTGCCGCGGGCGTTGTTGTCCACGCCCCATATGTTGGAGGTTTTGGTAAACGCCTGCTCGTTGATGAGGACGGCCTCGGCCTCGAACCCGGCAACCCGCCCGAGGGGAACGACCACCTCCTCCAGCCGTACCGAACCGCCTCGGACCTCGCCCACCTCGAACGCCACCCGTCCGCCGGGCCGCGCGACGCGGAAGAGTTCCCGAAACGCGGCGGCCATGGCGCGGGACCAATCCTCGACGGACTTGAAGGCGCTCGCCCGCCGGGAAACCGCCCCGCCATCGATCCCGTTGAACCAGTTCCTCATCCAGTTGTCGGCGGCGTAGTTCACGACGTCCAAGAACGGGGGCGAGGTGACGGCCAAATCCACGGACCCGTCCGCCACCTCCGCCAATTCCGCCGCGTCGCCGGTGAGGAACCGCGCTGCGCCCGCCGCGGTGTGGAGCCGCGCGCGGACATCATCGGAGACGTCCCGGAGGAGACGGAGGGTCTTCTTCATAATGAGTTTTTTGACGTCCCGGTAGTCGGGGGTTTGCCTGAGCTTGGCGTTGATCTTCACCTGGCTTTCCGGCGACGCCGCCTGGTTGGGAGGGAGCGTATAGACGGAAAAGAACCCCACAGAGTGGCCCGTCAATCGGTTGGTGGCCGCCATGCGGATCCAACGATCCGTCGCGTCCTCGACTCCCCGGGAGGCGCGGAGGGCGAGAGTGTCTTTCAATGAAACGATTTCTCCCAGGGTGTCCGGGTGGAAAAACATGGAGAGGTCCCGGTCCGCCGGACGGGAACGGTCGAACGGGAGGGAAGCGAGACGCTCCTCCACGGCGGCGGGAGTCGGCGGTTCCAGGCGCGGGCGGGCGAGGATCGCGCTCAACGGGTTGATGTCGTTGGCAATGGGCGCCCGTCCCCGAAGGGCCGCCTCGACGACGGTGGTGCCCCGTCCGGAGAACGGGTCCAGGACGAAGCCGCCGGGTTCGGAATACCGGTCGATGAAATAGGCGGGGAGCTGGGGCTTGAAACAGGCCCGATAGGACACTTCGTGCAGCGAAGACGCCTGTCGTTGGCGCGCGGTCCAAAACTCGCCGACGGTCGGGGCCGGGATTTCCGAGATCACCGTTTTTCGGGAACGATCACCCGGCGGGGCTCGGTGTAGGCTCGGCTCTCCCAAAGGTCCGCCGCGCCGATACGGAGCCAGACTTCTCCCGCCGGCAGAGTTTCCGGCTTGACGGTGAAAACGTACGGAGGAGCCAAAAGCGCGCGTCCGGATTCCTTCCAAATCCGCGTGTCGGTGGAGAATTCCACCCAGGCGCGGGAAACGTCGACGCCGGTGACCAGGGCTCCGAGGAGGAACGGCTTGGCCGCGACTTCCCCGGACGCGGGAACGTCCGTCCACACGGCTTCGGGAGGCCGGTCGTTCTCCGGAACGAGCTTGAGCGCCACGGCGGGGGCGTAGGTATTGATGGGCGTCTTCAAGGCCTCTGTGATCCCGAGGGGAGGCTGTCCCCGGCGGCCGGAGCTCAGCCAGGTATTGACGTCGGGGACCAACGGCGGCCGGGGACCGGCCGCGAGGACGGGGGCCCGGTCCGGCCCCATCATCGACGGGCTGGGCGAATAAAGCGCCACGAAGTTGGGTTTGTCGAAGGAAACGTGGCTCAAGGGCACTTCCGTCCAGAACCAGCGGGCCTCGCCCACGTCGGCGGCGGCGTTGTCGGGATCGCCCTCCAAAGGAACCGCCTCGACGTCGGTCAGGAGGGTCCGGCGGCTATGGGGCCACAACGGTTCGTTGGCCACGGCGACGTCGATCTCCCCTTTAACCCGGCGCTTTTCCCACGAGGGCCTCCCCGGCACGGGCTCCAGTTTGGCCCGGCCGAGTTTGGCGCCCAGAAACGCCCGTTTCCAGGGGCCGGCGGGCGCCGGGGGTAGTTGCACCACCCACGCCGTGTCGTAGCCCACGCGCCAGCCGGGATCGAACCCGGCGTTGGCTAGGAGAGTGAAATCGTTGAGGTTGTTCAACGGAGCCAGGACGAGCGGGACCGTGGGAGTGGAGGATTGAACCGTCGTAGACGGGGAAACGGCCGGCGGGAACTTGGAAGGCGCGGGCTTGGAGGCCGCGGGTCTGGGAACGGCGGGACGCGCGGTTCCGTTCCGGCGGGGCGCGGGCGCCGCGCAGGCGGCGGCCACAACCGCGGCCGCGATCCAATACGGGAAATGTTTCATTTGTGGTCCTTCCTCGCTCCCGTCTTGAGGACGTGGAGCACTCGTTGAAGGTCGTCGATGGAATAAAACTCCAGCTTCAGCCATCCTTTCTGTCGCCCCCGGGCGTCGATGCTGACGCGGCGGCCCAGGAGCCGCTGCAGTTCTTCTTCCATGTGGCGTACGTCGGGGTTCTTGCGGCTGGGAGGTTTCACGCGGCCGGCGCCCTGGGCGCTCTGCCAGTCGGTGACGAGCCTTTCCACGTCGCGGACGGTCAGGTGTTCGGCCAGGATGCGTCGGGTCATTTCCGTTTGCCCGGCGGGGTCGGCCAAACCCAGAAGGGCCCGGGCGTGGCCTTCGGAAAGGGAACCCTCTTCCACGGCCCGCCGGACGTCCTCGGGAAGATCCAAAAGCCTGAGCTTGTTGGCGACGGCGGGGCGGCTCTTCCCGAGCACGCGAGCCGCCTCCTCCTGCGTGAGCGAAAAGGCGGTCATGAGCTTTCGGATCGACGACGCCTCCTCCATCGGGTTCAAATCCTCCCGCTGGAGATTCTCCACGAGGGCGAGCTCGTGCCTTTGGCGCTCCGTGACCGAGCGGACGACGCAGGGGACATCCGTCAGCCCCGCCATCCGGGAGGCGCGCAGTCGCCGCTCGCCGGCGATCAATTCGTACTCTCCCGGAACGCCCGACGGCGAAACCAAGAGCGGCTGCGCCAAGCCGTGGACCTTGATGGAATCCGCCAATTCTTGGAGCGCCTCCGGCCGGAAGTTCGTCCTGGGCTGGTGGCGGTTGGGTTTGATCTTGTCGAGGGAAATCCGGGCGACGCTTTCGCGCGCGCCGTCCGAGGAAGTCCCCGGAACGGGTTTCAGAAGGGCGTCGAGGCCTCGGCCCAAAACGGGTTTCTGCATAATTAATCTCCTAAAAGAGACTGTTGCAAAATTGGTGTCCCCCCCTTTGAAAAAGGGGGGTGAGGGGGGATTTTTCCTTCGGCCGACGTCGAGAATCAAATCCCCCTCGATCCCCCTTTTTCAAAGGGGGAGGAAAATCCCGTCCATTTCGCAACCGGCCCTAATACGTCGTCGTGACGGGCATTTCGTTGCCATTGCCCGACGCACCATCGGGCGGCGTTGCGGGCGGTTCGGGCGCGTGGTACGCGTCCTGGGGGCCCGGCAACGCGCCCCGGCGCTGGATGAGTTCCTTGGCCAAAGCCAAATAGGCGAGGGCGCCCGTCGAGGACTTGTCGTGCAAAAGGACGGGCTTTCCGAAGCTGGGCGCTTCCGCCAGGCGCACGTTCCGGGGGATGACGGTCTGATAGACCTTCTCGCCGAAATATTTCTTGAGCTCCGCGAACACCTGCTGGGTGAGGTTGGCGCGCGGGTCGAACATGGTGACCAGAACCCCTTCCAATTCGAGGGACGGGTTCAGGCTTCCGCGCACGCGCTCCATCGTCTTGACGAGCATGGAAAGCCCTTCCAAGGCGTAGTATTCGCACGGCAAGGGGATCAACAGCGAATGGGCCGCCGTGAACGCGTTAATGGTTAAAAAATTAAGCGCCGGGGGGCAGTCGATGAAGATATATTTGTACGAACGGCGGAACTCGGCCAGGGCGGTCTTCAGGCGCCCCTCGCGGTTCTCGGAGTTGATCAACTCCACCTCGATCCCGTACAGGTCCGGATGGGAAGGGACCACGTCCAGCCATTCCACGGCCGTCTTCTGCACGGCGGATTCGAGGGGCGCGCCTTCGAGGAGCACGTGGTAAACGTGCTTCCCCCCCTCCGGCGTTTGGACGCCCAGTCCCGACGACAGGTTCGTCTGGGGGTCCAAATCGATGAGCAGCGTCTCCTGCCCCATGTGGGCGAGGGAGGCGGCCAAGTTGATGGCGGTGGTGGTCTTCCC
>PMLF01000228.1 GCA_003158755.1 Elusimicrobiota bacterium
CAAGCGCTGGTGGCGGCCGGGCCGCCGCGTCGTCAACACCTACGGCCCCACCGAAGCCACCGTCATCGCCACCGCCGCCCGGTTAGACGGCGACGGGCCGGTCACCATCGGCCGCTCGATCGCCAATTATGAAGTTTTCCTGCTGGACGACGGGAACCGTGCCGTGAACCCGGGTTCCGTCGGTGAAATCTGTATTGCGGGCGCGGGCGTGGTTCGGGGCTATTTGAACCGGCCCGAAGCGGAAAAGGCGAAGTTCATCGTCACGTCGGAGCCGACGGGCCGTCCTCTCCGACTTTACCGAACCGGCGACCTCGCCCGGACCAACTCCGACGGCGACCTGGAATTCGTCGGGCGGAAAGACGACCAGGTGAAGATACGAGGCTTCCGGATCGAGCTTTCGGAAATCGAAGGAGTCCTGCGGGAGGTTCCCGGCGTCTTAGCCGCCGCGGCGACGGTGCATCCCGAAACCCAGCGGATCGCGGCCTACGTCGTCCTCCGTCCCGAGTACGCTCCGGACCGTGCGGTCCTCCGCAAAGCGCTGACGGACCGGCTGCCTTCATACATGGTGCCCGCCTTTGTCGACGTCCTGCCCGCTTTGCCGATGACCTCGTCGGGTAAAATTGACCGCCGGAACCTGCCCGCGCCGAAGGAATCGTTAAACGACGCGAAGCGCGTACAGATCCCTCCCCGCGACGACCATGAACGGACGGTGGCCGAGGTGTGGCGGACGGTCCTCCGGCGGGACGATATTTCCGTTCAAGACGATTTTTTCCTGGACCTCGACGGTCATTCCTTGCTCGCCGCCGTGGCGGTGTCGCGGCTGCGGCTCCGTCCGGGTTTCGAAGGCATATCGGTGGGCGATTTCTATTCTCGGCGGACCGTGGAAAAGGTCGCCCGCCTCGCGTCCGCCGCCGCCCACGACGGGTCGGAGAAACTCGGCGAGGGTTTCCACCCAACGCCGCCCCGACGCTATTTCCTTTGCGCGCTCGGCCAGGGGTTGGGAGTGTTGATGCTTTCTGGGATTTCCGCCTGGCAATGGCTCGGCGCCTATTTGACCTACGGTTACCTGGCCGTCGCCAACTGGCCCGTCCGGGAAGCTCTGGGGTTCGCGTTCCTGGTCCTTTGCGGAATAACGCCGGCCACGCTCTTGTTGGCCGTCGCGGTGAAATGGCTCTTGCTGGGACGCATCCGTCCGGGCCGGTATCCGCTCTGGGGTTGGTACTACCTGAGGTTCTGGTTCGTGCGAGCGGTCGTTCGCGCCGCGCCCGTCCGGTATTTGGAAGGCACGCCCCTGATCAATCCGTATTACCGACTGATGGGCGCCAAGATCGGCCGCGATGTTTTCATCGGCGGCCACGGGTTGGCCACCTTCGATGTGTTGACCGTTGGGGACGGGAGCAGCATAGGTCTGGATTCGTCCGTCGACGGGGCGTCGGTGGAGGACGGCTGGCTGACCATCGGTCCGGTTACCCTTGGACGCAATTGTTGGATCGGCAACCGAAGCTCTCTGGGCTCCGGTGTGGTGATGGAAGACGGCTCGGGATTGGACGATCTCTCCATGATCGGCGACGGCGCGCGGGTCCCGGCGGGCGAGCTTTGGCGGGGATCCCCCGCCGCTCCCGCGGGGTCTTTCAAGTCCGAACCGTCGCGCGTTCCTTGGACTCCGGTTTCCTGGATCGCGCACATCGTCGGAGTATTTCTTTTCCCCATCATCATCTTGGCCGCGGTCTTTCCCGGTTTCATGGCGATCACTTACATCGGCCACGTGAATGAAGGCTACGGGTTCCTCTTGGCGTCGCCCCTCGTGGCCCTTTCCTTCATCGTCCTGCTTTGCGCCGAGCTGTGGTTGTTCAAATGGCTGCTCATCGGCCGATTCAAGCCGGGGTGCTATCCGTTGGGCGGGTATTATTACGCCCGGAAATGGTTCTTCGACCAGCTCCTGTTCATGAGCTCCGACGTCACCGAGTCGTTTTATGAGACACTGTTCATCGCGCCCTGGCTGCGGGCCCTGGGCGCCCGGATCGGCCCGCGCTGCGAAATGGCCACCATGGACCTGGTGTACCCCGACCTCTTGGACATGGGGGGAGAATGCATGATCGCCTCCAGCGGGATGCTCGGCGCCCAGCGCGTGCGTTCCGGCTGGTTCACCCTCGGGACCGTGAATATGGGCCGCCGCGTCTTCATCGGGAACAGCGCGGTACTTCCCGCCGACACGGCTCTCGGAAACAACGTTCTCATCGGGCTCATGTCGACGCCTCCCTCCGCCGGCCAAGGCGTCGTCCCGGACGGAACCAGTTGGTTCGGCTCCCCGCCGATGGAGCTCCCGATGCGCTACCACAGCGGACGGTTTTCGGAGTCCCGCACCTATCGCCCGCCGAAACGCCTGGTCGCGCTACGGCTATTCATCGAGTTCTTCCGCGTGCTGGTCCCTTTGACGCTGTTCCTGGCCATGGCGACCCTGATGGTGGATACGACGGACAGCCTCCAGGACTACATCGGGTTGCGCCACTGGCTGCTGATCCTGCCGCTACTCTACGCCGCCGCCGGCGTCCTCAGCGTCCTGACGACGGCCGCGATCAAATGGCTCGTCGTGGGCCGTTACCGGGAAGGGGAGCGGCCCCTGTGGTCCCATTTCGTCTGGCGGAACGACCTGATCAACGCCGTTTATTCCAACTTCTGCACCCATTTCTTCCTGGACATCCTTAAGGGGACGCCCTTCATCGCCTGGGCCCTGCGGTGCTTCGGGATGAAGATTGGAAAGAGGTGCCACATCGATATGACGGATTTCACCGAGTTCGACCTGGTCCGCCTCGGCGACGAGGTGGCGCTAAACGACCGTTCGATCGTTCAGACCCATCTGTTCGAGGACCGCATCATCAAGATGGGCAGCGTGAACATCGGGAACCGCTGTTCCGTGGGCGCGGGGGCGATCGTCCTATATAACACGCGAATGGAGGAAGGATCCTCGCTCGGCGATCTGTCCTTGCTGATGAAGGGGGAAACGCTACCCGCCCGAACTCATTGGCGCGGCATTCCGTGCCGGAAATCGACGGATTGACCCTTCGAAACAGATATTTATTGATCTTTAAATTATATCGGATACACCAACCGCTCATGCTTCCTTCGACAGGCTCAGGATGAGCGGGTTTGTCGAAGCATGAGCAAGCACCGTCGGGAACGGCTCACCCTTCGACAAGCTCNNGACAAGCTCAGGGTGAGCGGGCTTGTACCCATTATTTGTTGAAGATCAATACTCCGGCCAAAAAGAGGCTATGATAGGACGGTCATGCGTCGGTCGATGGCTCGAATCGGGTGGATCGGTTTTTTCAGCCTCTTCTGTTCCGTCGTGAACTCTTACGGTTCCTCCGGAACGGAAGGGGCGTCTTTTTTGGATATTCCCGTGGGCGCCCGTCCCGCCGCGCTGGGTTCCGCCTACTCCGCCTTGGCGAACGACGCCTACGCTCCCGCCTATAACCCGGGCGCCCTCGGGTTTCTCCTTTCGGATGAAATATCGGCGATGCATCTGTCTTATCTGGATTCCATCCATTATGATTACTTCGGTTACGTCCACCCTCTTTCGATATCGGAT
>PMLF01000046.1 GCA_003158755.1 Elusimicrobiota bacterium
TCGACAAGCTCAGGATGAGCGGGCATTTCGCCCTGCTTTCGAAACGGTGGGTGGCGGTCCTGCTTTTCCTGCCCTTGTCGCTCACGGCTCAGGAGTCGGGGGTGGAGCGCACGTTCACTCTGGACCAAAGCGTGCAGGCGGCCCTCGTCAACAACCCGGGACTGCTCTCCGCCGAGGCCGAGGTTAAGATCGCCGAGCAACGGGTGGGCGAAGCCCGCTCGAACTTTTTTCCCAAGGTGGACCTGCAGTTGAACGGCTCGCGCTACAAGGCGCGGCAGGACACCATCGTCTCCCCCGATTTGGGAACGATCCTTCTCAGCCCTTCCCGGGGAGACAATCCCGACACCTTTTACGCCGCGCGGTTGGGCGCGAAACAGATCCTGTATAACGGCGGACGGGGAGGCACCAACCTCCGTTTGGCCAAGGCGGCCCTGGAGCAGGCCCGCGTCCGGGAGGAGGACTTGCGCGGCCAGGTGGTTTTAAGCGCGGTCAAATCCTTTTACGACATGCTCCTCGCCCGGAAGCAGAAGGAATTGGCCGAGGAAGCGGCCGCCCGCGTCGACGCGTTCCTGACCCGGACCCCTTCCTGGGACGAGGGCACTCGCGCGGTGTGGGAGGCGCTGCAGGGACGGTTCCGCCGGAACCTGGCCGAGCGCCGCCGGGCGGAGCAGCGGGCCACGCTGGATTTCCTGAACACCCTGGGCCTGGAGCTGTACACCTTGGTGGACTTGAGCGGGCGGCTCTCGTCCTCGGAAGTGCATCTGGAGTTGCCCAAGCTCTTGGCGTGGGCGCAGGAATCGCGGCTGGAGCTTCGCGCGACGGATTTCCAGAGGGAGATCGACCAGTTGGCCGTGAACCTCTCCAAAGCCGAGCGCTACCCGGTGGTGGCCCTCGGGGCGGCCTACGAATACAACGACCCGACGTTCCCGCTGCGGACCCAACTTTGGCACACGACGTTGAACGTCAGCTTGCCCATCTTCGACGGATTTTCCAGCCGTTCTCGCATCCGGCAGGTGCGGATCCAGGCCGACCAGAACCGGATCCAGCGCGGTCAACTGGAGGACATGATCAACACCGAGGTCCGGGACGCTTACGGGGACGTGGTCTATTGGCAGGAGGAGATGTCCCAGCGTTCGGACGAGATGTCCCGCGCCCAAAAATCGCTGAGGGACCTGGAACGGTCCCGGAACATTCCCGTGCGGGCGTCCGCCGAGTCCTGGGCCCTCGAGGCCAGCCAGGCCTATTGGGAGTCGGTCCACGGCCACCGGGTGGGTTTGGCGCGCTTGGAGAAAGCCGTGGGGCGGACGGTCCAATGAAGAAGGCGCGGTCCGCGAAAGTCTCGTTGGTCGGCGCCGCCGTTCTATTTTCTCTGACGCTTTTCCCGGGGGGGGCATCGTTCGGGATCGACGTTCCCTCGGCGGCTTCCCCGTCCTCTCCGGCCGCGCCGTCCTTCGACGCGGCGGACGAAGAGTCCCTCGTCGTCGACGCCCTGTGGGCGAAGTTCAAGGCCTTGCCGGTGGGAAAGCGGGCCAAGGTCGCTTTGGTTCTGGGCGGCGGGGGCGCGCGGGGGCTGGCGCACGTGGGGGTCCTGAAAGTGTTGCGGCAGGAAGGAGTTCCCGTCGACATGATCGTGGGGACCAGCGTGGGCGCCATCGTCGGGGCCCTGGCCGCGGCGGACGTGCCGACGGATGAGATCGAAAAGATGGGCGCGGAGATCGGTTGGAACAAGCTCACCGATTATTCCAAGTCCAACCTGGTGAAGCTCCTGGTGTCCGAGGAGCTCCTCAGCACGAAAAAAATGGAGGACTACCTCCATCGGATGTTCGGGGACAAGACCTTCGCGGATTTGAAAACCCCCTTCGCCTGCCTGTCGACCGATTTGAGGACGGGGGAGCAGATCATCCTTCGAGAGGGGAATGTGGCCCTGGCGGCCCGGGCCAGCGCCACCATGCCCGGGGTCTTCCAGCCCGTGCCTTACCGGCACCGGTTGCTGGTGGACGGCGGTATCGTCGACAATGTGCCCACGGACGTGGCCAAGCTCTTGGGCGCGGACGTGATCGTCTGCGTGAACGTCCCGCCGGATTTCAGCCGGAACGCTCCCTCCAACGTGCTGACCACCTTGAACCAGGCCATTTATATCCAGGGACAAGTGATCGTCCAGGAGCGTCTGGCCCTGGCGGACGTTTTGATCGAGCCGCAGGTGAAGGACGTCAACGCGTTTGAGCTGTGGAAGTCGAAGGAGTGCATGGCGGCGGGAGAGGCCGCCGCCCGGAAGGCCATGCCGGCTTTGCGCAAGGCGCTGGTCTCCCGGTTCTTCAAGTCGAGGATGAAACAATGAGGAGCCCCGCTCGTTGGGTTGTGGTCCTCGCCCTCCTCGCTTCGAGCGTTTCGTCTTTCGCCGTCCTCTCGAAGAAAGAACGGGCGGCCGGCGCCGACGAGGCGCGGGCGCTCATGGCGTCGAAGCGTTACGAGGAGGCCGCCAAACGGTGGGAGGACGTCCTCTCCTACGGAGCTTCCAACAAGTTGCTCCGGCGGGGGTTGCCGCAGATGGGCCGATGCTACGAAGAAACCCAGAACTATCAGAAGGCCCTCACGGCGTACCAAAACGCCTTGCGCTTCGACGAGGACGACGTGGACCGGCTTCTGGACCTGGCCCGGGTGTACGTCCGCGTGGACTTGGACCGGGAGGCCATCGAACTTTACAAGCGCGTGTTGAAGCTCGATAAGGACCGCCACGACGCGCGGCTGGCCCTGGCCCGGTTGTTCCTCAAGACCGGTCAATGGGACGACGCCCGGCGGGAGGGAGAACTTTACGCCCAGTGGGAACCGCGGGATTTCACCGTCGCCCGCCTTTTGGCCGAAGTGGACGAAGCCGGGGGAAAATTACCTTCCGCGGCGGGCCGGCGGGAGGGAATCCTTTCCAAGGACCCGTCGCCCGACGGATATTACGACCTCGGCCGCCTCTGGGTGCGGGCGGGGAATTGGGATTCGGCGGAGGCCGCTTTCGGCCGGGCGGAAGATTTGGGGATGAGGACGGGCTCTCTATACTTGTATCGCGGGGTCATCCGGTGGCTGAAGGGCGATGCGCCGGGGGCCCGGGTCCTCTGGGGAAAGGCGTTGGACCGGTATCCCGGTATGGGCGCCGCGCATTTTTTCCTGGCCGTGGCCGCCCTCGAATCGGGAGACCGGAAACAGGCCGTTTCCCAAGCCGCCCAGGCGGCGACGGGAGCGCAAAGCGATTTCTTGAAGGAACTCCTGGCGGATTTTCCGACGGAGAAGAAATGAACTTCGATCCCTACCGTTACCGCGGCCGCGACCTTCACGTGGAAGGCGTGGCGCTCAAAACCATCGCCGCCCGGGTGGGGACGCCTTTCTACGCGTATTCGGCGGAGAAGATCCGTTCCCAGTTCCGGCGCTTCGACCGGGCGTTCGACGGCCGGTCCCACACGATCTGTTTCGCGGTCAAAGTGAACAGCAGCCTGGCGGTGCTGCGCCTCCTGGCCCTGGAAGGGGCGGGAGCGGATATCGTTTCCGGCGGAGAGCTCGCCCTCGCCCGCCGCGCCGGGATTTCCGCCGACCGCATCGTCTTCGCCGGCGTGGGGAAGACCGAGGCGGAAATCGAGGCGGCGCTGCAAGCGTCCATTTTCATGTTCAACGTGGAATCTGAAGAGGAGTTGGAACTGATCCATAGCGTCGCCCGGCGGCTCCGGCGGACCGCTCCCGTGGCGTTGCGCGTCAACCCGGACGTGGAAGTGGATACCCATCACCACATCGCCACCGGCCGCGCGGAGAACAAGTTCGGCGTGCCGTTCCCTCGGGCCGAGGCGGTTTACCGTCGGGCGTCTCGGATGCCGTGGCTCAAGGTCGTGGGCGTGCAATCGCATATCGGGTCGCAGATTTTGGACGTCAAGCCGTACCGCCGGACGCTGGAAAAACTTCTGCCCCTGGTCGACCGCCTGGCGAAGGCCGGCATTCCCCTTCAGACGATCAATTTGGGCGGCGGTCTCGGCGTGCCCTATCGTCCGGGCCAGAAAGGGCCCGATCCGTCGGACTTGGCGCGGGAAGTCCTGCCCCTCCTGGAAGGCCGGAGCCTCCGGTTGATCTTCGAGCCGGGCCGGTTCATGGTGGCGGAAGCCGGGTGCCTGGTGACGAAGGTCCTCTACCGGAAAGAAACGGCCCACAAGAACTTCGTCATCGTCGACGCCGCCATGAACGACTTGGCCCGTCCGGCGCTTTACGACGCGTACCACCACGTCCAGGCGCTGCGGCGAGGCGGCCGGTCCTGGATCGCCGACGTCGTGGGCCCCATCTGCGAATCCGCCGATTATCTGGCGAAAGGCCGCCGCGTTCCGATGCCTAAGGCCGGCGATTTATGGGCCGTGATGACGGCCGGCGCTTACGGCTACTCCATGAGTTCGCGGTACAACGCCCGGCCCCGGGTGCCCGAGGTGTTGGTCGACGGAAAAAAATGGTGGGTGGTGCGGGAGCGCGAAACGTTGAGAGACCTCACGCGCGGCGAGACCCTCCCGGAGGTTCTGCGATGAACGATCTGCCGTTCGTGAAGATGCAGGGCGCGGGGAACGACTTCGTCGTCCTCGACGGGTTCCGCCGTCTCGTCCGCCTGACCAAAACCGAAACCCGCCGCCTCGCCGACCGGCATTTCGGCGTGGGCGCGGACCAGATTTTGATCTTGGAAAAGTCCCGGCGGGCCGACTTCCGCATGAGGATCCTGAACGCCGACGGCTCCGAGGCGGAGATGTGCGGCAACGGCATTCGCTGCGCCGCCCTCTACGCCTTCGATTCGAAACGGGTAAAGAAAAAGGAGATGACCGTCGAGACGCGCGCGGGCGTCCTCCGGCCGGTCCTTCTCGGCGAAAACCCCGAAGGATTCCAAGTCCGCGTGGACATGGGCGAACCGGTCTTCGAGACCGCCAAAATCCCGACGCGTTCCGGCCAAAGCCGCGTCATCGACGCGGAGTTCCAGTGGAAGGCGGGGGACGGAAAACCGGAGACGTCCAAGATCACCTGCGTCTCCATGGGGAACCCGCACTGCGTGATTTTCGTCGACGACCTGGCGTCCGCGCCGGTCGAGGCGTGGGGGTCCGCGATTGAAACGGACCCGTTCTTTCCGAAGCGGACGAACGTGGAATTCGTTCAGGTGCAATCCCCCGACCGGGGCCGCGTGCGCGTGTGGGAACGGGGCGTCGGGCTGACGCTGGCTTGCGGCACCGGCGCCTGCGCGGTGGGAGTGGCCGGCGTGCTGACGGGGCGTTTCCGTCGGAAGACGGAGCTGACGCTTCCCGGCGGGACGCTGACCATCGAGTGGGCGCCCGACAACCACGTTTTCATGACCGGTCCGGCGGCGTTCGTGTGTGAAGGAAAATTCAGCTGTTAGCGATCAGCCATCAGCGGTCAGCAGAAACAGAGCTTCGTTCGATTTGGCTGAAAGCTGAGGGCTGAACGCTGAGAGCTTTTTTCAAGGAGAAATTATGTTCGACGGTTCGATGGTTGCGTTGGTGACGCCGTTCACGGACGGCGAGGTGGACGAGAAGAAATTGGCGGACCTGGTGGACTGGCACGCGGCGGAGGGCACTTCCGCCATCGTCCCCTGCGGCACCACCGGCGAGTCCGCGACGCTTTCGTACGAAGAACATTATCGGGTGGTGGAGTTGACGGTGAAGGCCGCGCGCAAGCGCGTGCCGGTCATCGCCGGCACGGGGTCCAATTCCACGCGGGAGACCATCGAGCTCACTCAGCACGCCAAGGACTCCGGCGCCGACGGGGTCCTCTTGATCGCGCCCTATTACAACAAGCCCACTCAGAAGGGCTTGTTCGAGCACTTCCGCGCCGTGGCGCGGGCGGTGCCGATCCCAATCATCCTTTATAACATTCAAAGCCGTACGGCCGTGAACGTCCTTCCTTCCACGGTGATCGAGCTGGCCCGGACGGAGAAGAACATCGTCGGGATCAAGGAAGCCTCGGGGAACCTGGATCAGACGAGCGAGATCGTCGCGGCCCTGGGGACGTCCTTCGACGTCGTTTCCGGTGACGATTCCCTTACCCTTCCGATGCTGGCCTTGGGGGCCAAGGGCGTGATCTCCGTCGCCGCCAACATCGTACCCAAAGACACGGCCGCCCTTTGCGCCGCCTGGAAAAAAGGCGACGCCGCGGGGGCCAAGGCGATCCACCTCAAGCTCTTCCCGCTCATCAAGGCCCTCTTTCTGGAAACCAACCCCACGCCCGTTAAGACGGCTATGGGGTGGATGGGCCTGTGCGGTCCGGAAGTTCGGTTGCCGCTGGTTTCCATGGAGGCCGCCAACGAAGCGAAGCTGAAGGCGGCCATGAAGGCCTACGGCCTGAAGGTCGCTCCGTGACGGTGCGGTTCGGAATCCTCGGCGCGGGGCGGATGGGACAGGCCATTTTGGGCCTGGCGCTCAAGGACAAGGAGGTGTCCGTGTCGGCCCTGGTGGACCAGCAGGCCGGGGCGTCGTACCTAGGCGTCGCCGTCACGACGGACTTGGACGCGGCCGTGAAAAACTCGGACGTCCTGATCGACTTCACGGGGCCCGAGGCGACCTTGGCCAACGCATCCAAAATCGCGCGGGGTGGGAAGGCGTTGGTGATCGGGACGACGGGGATCGTCGGGACCCAGCGCGACGCGCTCGCGGCGGCGGTCAAGGGAATCCCCTGCGTCCTCTCCTCCAACATGAGCCTGTCGGCCAACGTCCTCTTCGACGTGGCCGAGCGGGTGGCGCGGGCGCTCCCGGGTTACGACAACGAGGTCGTGGAGATCCACCACAACCAAAAGAAGGATTCTCCGTCGGGTACGGCTCAGACATTGGCCGAGGCGGTGAAACGCGGGAAGGGGCGGGGGAATTTCGTTTACGGCCGTCACGGGCTGGTGGGAGCCCGGACTTCCGACGAGATCGGCGTCCATGCCGTCCGCGGCGGGGACGTGGTGGGCGAC
>PMLF01000255.1 GCA_003158755.1 Elusimicrobiota bacterium
CTGCTCGGCCTTGCGCTTGTCGTTGTGGTCGACGGGGATGACCGTGAAGGGAACCTCGAAATGCTTGCACACGTCAGCCAGCACATCGTGGTTGGAGATGACAGCCACGATCTTGCCGCCCAGGTCGCCGATCTGTTGGCAAAGCAAGAGGTCGTAGAGGCAGTGCGAGGCCTTGGTCGCAAACACTGCCACGCGCGGGACATGGTCCGAAAAGGTCAGTTCCCACTTCAGGTCGAAACGCTGCGCAAGCGAGGCGATCTCGGGCCGAATGTTGTCGCGTTCGATGTCGAAGCCAGCCAGATCCCACACCAGGCGCATGAAAAACTCGCCACTGTCGGGTTCCGCGTGCTGGTCCGCGTCCAGGATGTTCCCACCGTGGGTGAACACGAAGCTCGAGAGCGCGGCGACGAGCCCCGTGCGGTCGCGACAGTTCACGAGAAGGGTTGCGGTCACGGCTTGGTCAGAGGCCATGCATTCACTACTACTCCAATTCGTGCACTACAACGGGTTGGGCCTGCCCAGCTACGTCGCCAGCCGTGGTGATGAATCCGTCGCGGGTGAACGTGGACATGGTCTTGCAGTAGAAGCTCCCATAGGCTTGCGCGGTGAACTTGGAGTTACTTCCCACGCCGCTGCTAGAATAGCCGGGAACAAAGCTGTGGGGATCGGCCAGGGCGAACTTCAAGGCCTTCCAAACTTCGTCGTCGGCCCAGACATGGCTGCCGCCAGGACAACGGCCTCCAACCTGGGAGCAGCAAAGTTTGGCGTCAGGCGTTTCCCAGGCCCCGGCGGCGGGACCGGGAAACTGCTTCGGAAGCGCGATGGCCGAGCCGTCGCCGGCAGTGCCCGTGAAATCGGTCATGAAATAGGTGACCGAACCCGCCCACATCTTGTTGAGGTGGTGAGCGGCTTCCGTGGTGCGAGATTTTCTTACGTATCGCGTGAAGGCAGGGATCGCGATCCCAGCCAAAATGCCGATAATGGCGACCACGATCATCAATTCAATGAGCGTGAATCCCGCCGTTCTGCGTCGATTGAAAATATTCATTCGAGTAATCTCCATGACCGCCCTCCCCTCCGAATTAGTGACTGAATCAAACCCAGCAGATAATTTCGCCTATTTTGTATGAGCATCATTTCGGCCAAGGGATGTTCGGGAAAAAGAGTGAGATTACCCGGTTTTTTTACCTGGAATAGAGAAAATTTGGGGTGAAATCAACGCAGGGTGGGGTGGTTTTACCGCGGAGAGGAAGCCGCGTCTTCCCGGGAGATGCCGTGTTTCTTGAGGAGGTCTTGAAGATTTTTTCGGTCCATGTCGGCCAGTTCCGCCGCGCGGGACACATTGCCTTTGGACCTGCCCAATAGTTTCGTCAGGAAACCTTTTTCAAAAACCTCCAGGACGCGCTGCTTGGCTTCCCGGTACGACGCGTCTTCCGGCAACAAAACGCCGTCGAGGAGAGGGACGGAGGGATTCCTCAGGTAGGGCGGCAGGGCTTCCGGCCCCAAAACATCGGTTTTGGAAAAGACGATGGCGTGCTCGACGGCATTTTCCAATTCCCTTACGTTGCCGGGCCAGGGATGCGTCATCAACAGATCCATGGCCGGAGGAGCGAAAGTCAGGTCTCCCCGACCCGCCTGTAAAGAAAGCTTTTTCAAGAAATGCCCGGCTAGCGAGGAGATATCCTCTGGCCTTTCCCGCAACGGCGGGAGGCGGAGGGGAACCACCGCCAAGCGGTAGTACAGATCCTCCCGGAACGTTCCTCCTTCGGATTCTTTCTTGAGATCTTTGTGGGTCGCGGCCACGACGCGCACGTCCACTTTGACGGACCGGCTGGAGCCCAGCGGCCGGATTTCCTTTTCCTGCAGGAACCGGAGGAATTTGACCTGCATGGCGGGCGGCATCTCCCCGACCTCGTCGAGGAAGACCGTCCCGCCTTCGGCCGACTCCAAAAGGCCTTTGCGCTCTTTCTGGGCGTCCGTGAATGCGCCCTTGGTGTGTCCGAAAAGCTCGCTTTCCAACAACGTCTCCGGCAGGGCGCCGCAATGGATCGCCATGAAGGGCTTTGAAGCGCGAGGACTGTTGAAGTGAATGGCGCGGGCCGCCAGTTCCTTACCCGTCCCGCTTTCCCCCTCGATCAGGACAGTGGCGTCCGTCGGAGCCACTTGGCCGATCAGCCGGAACAGGTCCTGCATCTTGGCGCTTTTTCCGACCATCTCGCCGAAGGAGTAACGGCCGGCCAGTTCCTTTTTCAACCGTTGGTTTTCTTCCACGAGGCGCCGCTTTTCCAAGACGTTCTCCACCGCCCGCTTGATCTCCTCGTTTTTGAAAGGCTTCGCCACGTAGTCCGACGCGCCCATCTTCATCGCTTTCACCGCGGCCTCGAGCGTCCCGAAGGCGGTGATCATCACCACCGGCGTCCCCGCCGACTTGGACTTCACCGCCTGCAGGACCTCCATTCCGTTGACCTTGGGCATGCGGACGTCGGTGATCACCGCGTCGAAGGATTCCCGTTCCAAAAGGTTCAGAGCTTCGACCGCGTCCTCGTGGGCGACGACGTCGTACCCGGCTTCGCCCAGGACCGCCTTGAGGAGGCGGCAAAGACCGGGCTCGTCGTCGATCACCAGGATCCTTTCCCGCGCGTTCGTCATGGACGTCCTCCCGGCAGAGCGATGGTGAACTGGGCCCCTTGTCCCGGACGGTTTTCGGCCCGCAGGACTCCTCCGTGGTTTTTCACCAGCGCGTGACTGAGGGCCAGCCCCAGGCCGGTGCCGTCCGCTTTGGTGGTGAAAAACGGGGTGAACAGGCTCGCCATGTGTTCGGGGGGCACGCCGCGCCCCGTGTCCTGAACGAGGACCTCAACCCCGTCGGCGGTTCGCCGCGATTCAACGGTCAACCGTCCGCCGTGGGACATCTCCTGGCAGGCGTTCAATAATAAATTGAGGAGGACTTGCTTCATCTGGTCTCGATCCAAGGGCAAAACCGGCAGATCGGGCGAAAGGATGGGTTCCACTTCGATGCCGTTGGATTTGGCCAGGGTGAGGATGAGGGCCAAGGTCTCTTGGATCAACGGATTGATCTCCGACGGTGTTTTTTGAGGCTCCTTGGGTTTGGCGAAGTCCAACAGGTTGCCCACCAGCTTTTGGCATCGAGCCGTCTCCCGGACGATGTCTTCCAAGGGAGGCCGCCGGGGATCCCCTTGGGACGTTTTCCCCAGGAGGAGTTCTCCGAAACCGGAAATGACGTTCAGCGGGTTGTAGATTTCGTGGGCCAACCCCGCGGCCATCTGGCCCACGGCGGCCATTTTTTCCGATTGAGTCAGTTGTTTCTGCGCTTCCAGCACGCGCCGGTAGGAGAGATCCGTTTCCTCTTTTTTCCGTCGGAGCTCTCCCGTCATTTCGTTGAAAGTCCCGGCCAGGTCGCCGATCTCGTCCCGGCTGAGGACGGGGATTTGGAAATCCAGCTCCCCTTTCGATACCCGCCGGACGCCCTCGGTCAGGGAAGCCACGGGGCTCAGCAAGCGCCAGGTCAGAAGGACGCCGAAGATCAACGCACAAGACAGGCAGACCACGGAGGTCCATTCCAAGACGCGCACTATTTGATCCACGTAGGAATAGGATTCCGACATCGACTGGCTCACCACCACGCCCCATCCCGTCTCTTGAATCGGGGCGAAGGCGGCCAGCACCTGGAGCCCTTCTTGGTTCGTGAATTCCAAGGCCCCTTCCTGTTTCCGAAGGAGTTCATGGACGGGGGGTTGGAAGCTGATATTTTCCATCAGCCTTTCCCGTTGAGGGTGGATGAGGATTTGACCGATGTGGTTGACGATGTAGGCGTGTCACGATTTCC
>PMLF01000134.1 GCA_003158755.1 Elusimicrobiota bacterium
ACCGGAAGGGGTTCTTCCCGTTTCTCCGCCTTGGAAAAGGCCCGAACGTCGAGCAATTGGTTGATGAGGCGGACGAGGTTCTTGGATTGTTCGAGGATTTTCTTCAAACCTTCCCCTTGGTTTTTCTCCATGGCCCCCATGCGACCCGACGCCATCACTTCCGATAATCCGAGGATGGACGTCAACGGCGTCCGAAGTTCGTGGGAAATCGTGGCCAAAAAATCATTTTTCATCTGGTCGATTTGCCGCAATTCGGCGTTTTCTCGGCGCAACCGGGACGCATCCCCCAATCGTCGAAGGAAATCGTCCAGGTCCAAGGAGAGAAAATCTTCTTTGAGAATATAGTCCAAGGCTCCCCGCTTCATCGCCTCGACGGCCACGCGAGCGTCGTCTCTAAGCGACAACAGAACGACCGGCAAGGGAAGAGTTGTTTGGGTCAATCGGTCAATGAGTTCCAAGGGGGAGGTTTCCGGGAGGGCGGCGTCGAGGAAAATCAGGTCATAGGGGTGAGAAAATACCCGGTCGAGAAACTCGGAGCCGCGCGAGACGACGTCAACCTGAACGGAAACGCCGGAAAGGTCCCGGAAACGGACGCAGGACTTCTCGGCGAAGGCCGGATCGGCATCCGCCAGCAAGATCCTTTTCGGGAAAGAAAAGCGGTCATCCATGGGATCCATCACAGTATAGGGCGTGAAATCGGGCGATTCAACGGCGCTCAACGGATAAATGGATTTCGCCGCCGGCGAGGACTACCGGGCCGTCGGCGGTTTGAACCATCAACCGGCCTTCGTCGTCGACGCCCCGAACGATGCCTGAGACATCTCGGCTTTCGGCGTCTAAAGAAATCCGCCGTCCGTTCAAGACCGCAAAATCGGTGTAGGCTGACCGGAATGGAAGGAACCCTTCCCGTTGATAAACCGAGTAGCTTTTTCGGAAGCGCCGGAGCCAGCCGGCCAACAACTCCCTTCGGGAAATGTTCCGTCCCAAAATCCCCCGAAGGGAAACGGCCGGGACCAATCCCTTGGAGGGCGGAGCGTTGTTCGCGTTCACGCCAACACCCAGGACCAGCCAATGGATACGGTCGACCTCGGAGGACATCTCGGCGAGGACGCCCGCCAGCTTTTTTCCGTTGAACCACACATCGTTGGGCCACTTAACTCCGGCGTCGACGCCGAAATCCGCTTTTAAGAAGCGGGCCCAGTCCAAAGCGGCCACCAAGGCAAGTGCGGGGACCCGAGCGGGCGTCATCGCCGGACGCAAAAGCAGCGAAAACCAGAGACCCCCCGGGAGAGATTCCCACCTTCGGCCGAGGCGCCCGCGGCCGGCGGTCTGCCGTTCGGCGATGAGGAGGGCTCCCTCGGGAGAGCCCGAGACGGCCCGGCGGCGGGCTTCATCCTGCGTCGATGAGGTCTTTTCGAAAAAGAAAAAAGGGCGACCCCAACCGGGAGAAAAATCGTCCCCGGACGGGCGGTCGGAAAGGGTTTCCAAGCGATACCCCCGGCGGGGGATTCCGGAAACGCCGTGTCCCTCGGCGCGCAGTTTTTCGATCCGCTTGTGGACGGCGGCGCGGGAGATCCCCAAGGATTCGGCCAGGGCCGCGCCCGAAACGGTTTCCCCCTCGGCCTTCCTCAACCGCTTCAAAACGACATTCATTTCAAATAGGACGGACGTCCAGCCCCATGTCCAGGGCGGGAACGGAATGGGTCAGGCGTCCGACGGAAATACGGTCCACCCCGGAACGCGAGATCGCCGCCGTCGTCTCCAGGGTCACTCCGCCGGAAACTTCCAACAGAGGGCGCCGCAACCCTTGGTCTCGGCAAAGGGTCTTGATCCAACGTACGATCTTGGGAAGGGTTTTCACCGAAAAATTATCCAGAAGGAGGACATCGACTCCCGCATCGAGGGCCAGGAGAATTTCCTTCCGGTCCCTGGCCTCCATCATCACCGTGAGGCCTCGGTCGCGGGCCGCGCGGACCCGGGAAAAGAAACGGGGGGCGTCAAGTTTCCCCCCCCAGGCGTCCAGATGGTTCTCTTTGATGAGAACGTCGTCGGAAAGATCCCGTCGGTGGTTGACGCCGCCGCCGCAGACCACGGCCCATTTTTCCATATCGCGAAGGCTGGGATGAGTTTTTCTCGTGTCGAGGATTTTGGCGCGGCCGCCCGCCCGTCGTACGAATTCACGGGTCAAGGTGGCGATGCCGGAAAGATGGCAGAGGAGGTTCAACGCCGTCCGCTCGGCGGAAAGGATCGACGACAGCGGGCCGCTGACGCGAAGGACGACGCCCCCCTTTCGGACGGGGGTTCCGTCTCCGGCGACGATGGAGACCCGACATTTTTCATCCAAGAGGCGGAACGCCTCGGCGGCGCAGTCGGCCCCGGAAACAACGCCGTCGGCGCGGGAGACCACGACGGCCTCGGCCCGGGCGCCGGGCGGAAGGAAAAAACGGGACGTGGCGTCCGACCAGGCGCGGTCTTCCCGCAGGGCTTCTTTCACGACGGAGGAAAATGGGGACGGTTTCACTCGATGCCCAACGTCTTGATTTTGGCGGACAGGGAATCCTCGTCCAGTCCGAGGGCGGCCGCGGCTTTTTTCCGGTTTCCCTCCATCTGCTTAAGGGTGTTGGCGATGTGCTCCCGCTCGACTCGGCGGACCACGTCGTCCAAGGCGATGGAATCGGCGGGCGCGGGGTCGGGGCGTCCGGCTCCCTGAACGCTCATGGGCAAGTGGCCGGGCTGGATCACATCGTCGGCCAGGAGGGCGGCGCTGGAGAGTGCGTTCTGGAGTTCTCGAATATTCCCGGGCCAGGTGTACATCTTGAGCAATTGGACGGTCTCGGGGGAAATCGTCAGGGAGGGTTTTCCCAGTTTGCCGCGGAATATATCCACGAATACGGCGACCAAACGCTCCAAATCCTCGGCGCCGCGGTTTCGGAGGGGCGGTAGTTGGAGGGGGAACACCTTGAGGCGGTGAAAGAGGTCTTCCCGGAAAGAGCCGTTCTTGACGGCTTTTTCCAAGTCCACGTTGGTGGCGGCCAGGATGCGGACGTCGAGATGCATGGGTCCCTTGCGGGCGCCCAGGCGCTCAATGACCGGTTCCTGAAGGAATCGCAGGAGCTTGACCTGGATGGAGAGAGGGAGGTTTCCGATCTCGTCCAGGAACAACGTCCCTCCGTCGGCGGACTCGAACTTCCCGGCCCGAGATGCGTCCGCTCCCGTGAACGCGCCTTTTTCGTAGCCGAAGAGCTCGCTTTCGATCAAGGATTCCGGGAGCGCCGCGCAGTCCACCACCACGAACGGTTTGTCCTTCCGAACGCTTAACCGGTGGATGGCCCGGGCGAAGACCTCTTTGCCGGTGCCGCTTTCACCCAGGATGAGGACGGTCAGGTCGGTCGGAGCCACTTTTGCGACCAACGTCATCATTTTTTTCATTTCCGGGCTCGCGGCGATGAGGTTGTCGTCGTGGACCACATCGGAGGCGGCGATGGTTTTGGCCGCCGGGATACGGCGGCTCACTTTTCCCAACGCCAACGCCTGTCGCGCGATGGATTTGAGCTTGTCGGTGTCGAGGGGTTTGATCAGGTAGTCGTAGGCCCCCAACCGCATGGTCTCCACGGCGGAAGTCACGGTTTGGTAAGCCGTCATGATGACGACGGTTAGGTCCGGGTGGGTCTCCCGCAGGCGGCGAAGAGTCTCCACGCCGTCCATGCCGGGCATGCGGAGGTCCAGGAAGACCAAGTCCGGCGCCTGTTTCTTGAGGGCTCGGAGACATTCCGTTCCGCTGGCGGCGGAGACGACCTCGTATCCCTCCTCGCCGAGGACCCGATGGAAAATCATCCCGACGTTGGGCTCGTCGTCGACGACCAGTATCAGAGGCGATTTTTTTTCAGGCATCGATTTTCTCAGGTATCGGCTCGCTGACGGGAGCGGAAGTTTCCAGAGGCAGCTCGATACGGAACGTCGTTTGTTCCCCCGCCAACAGCTCGACTTTTCCCCCGTGGCTTTCGATGACCCTTCGCGCGATGGCGAGGCCGAGGCCCGTGCCGCGCTCTTTCGTGGTGAAGAACGGTTCGAACAGGTGCGGCCGCACGTCCGCGGGAATCGGCGTTCCCGTGTTGCGGATTTCGACGCGGGCGCGGCCGCCGTCGAGGGACGTCCGGACGGAGAGACTGCCCTCCTTTCCCGTCGCCTCCAGTGCGTTGTCGACGAGGTAGCCGAACACCTCTTCCAAAAGATCCCGGTCCATGGGGATCGGAGGCAGACCCTCGGCGAAAGCAGCGTCCAACGCAACGCCCTGAATCTTCATCCGAGAAACGAACGTGTCCAGTACTCCTTTCCAAACGTCCCGAAGGTCTTCGGGGCGCAGGCGGGGTTCGTAGGAGCGGGAAAATTGAATGAAATCCCGGGTCATCTTCTCCAACGTTTTCACTTTATCCTCGATGGCCACGGCCACGTCCCGGCGCTCGTCGCCCGACTCAAATTTCGTCTTCAGATATTGGGAGCACATCAGGATCACGTTCAGGGGGTTCCTCATGCGGTGCGCCAGCCACCCCGACATGGAGCCTAGCGTGGCCAATTTTTCTTTCTGGATCAGTTCCTGCTGGGCCGCCTTGAGGTCGCGGGAGAGACGATGTTTCTCGAGACCCCGGTTCACCGCGGCCAGGAGGCCGTCCCGAGTGAAGGGTTTGGTGATGTAATCGTAGGCGCCGTAGCGCAAAGCTTCCAGGGCGGACTGGAGCCCGCCGTAGGCCGTCATCAGGATGATCTCGACGGCGGGGTAGGTTTCTTTGGCGGCGCGGAGGAATTGGAGCCCGTCCATGACCGGCATGTTGATGTCGGAGAGCACCAATTGGAACTCCATCGGGTCCCGGGCCAAAAGGTCCAAGGCCTCCCGCCCTTGGGCGGCGGCCTCGGTTTCGTAGCCCTCCTCTTGAAGGAGGTCCGTACAGAGTTCCCGGAAGCCTACTTCGTCGTCCACCACGAGTATGCGGATTTTGTCAGCGGACATGAAAAAAGTCGACAGCGGAACGCCGCGACGCCGCGACGCCGGGAAGAACCGAGGTTTTGTCGCGGCTTCGCTGCGTCGCGGCGTCGCGGCGTCGTTGGAAGTTATCCATCGAATCTATACCCGAAACCCAACACGGTCTTGATTTTGTCCCCGTGGATTCCCAGTTTGTGCCGTAAGTGGCGGATGTGCACGTCGATGGTCCCGGAGTTGCCCGGCGCCTCGAAGCCCCACACGGAGGTCAACAGCATCCGACGGCTGACGGCTTTTTTTCGGCTCTGCAGAAGCGTCGTCAGGAGGTCGAACTCCTTGGGGGTCATCTCCACCGCTTTGCCCTTGATGCGGATGACGTGCCGGGTGACGTCGATCTCGAGCTCACCGGACTTGAGCTGCGAGTCCTCCGGCGGCGAGGACCGTTCGTAACGCCTCAAAAGGGCTTTGACCCGGGCCAGGAGCTCTTTCTGGCTGAAGGGCTTGGTCATATAGTCGTCGGCGCCCATTTCCAGCCCCATCACCTTGTCCATTTCCTTGTCCTGAACGGTGAGCATCATGACGGGGGTGCTCTTCATCTCCGGGTCCTGGCGGACCTGCCGGCAGAACTCGAAACCGCCGACGGAAGGCATCCAGACGTCGAGGATCAACAGGTCCGGGTGCGACTCGTAAAGTTTCTTGAAACCCTGGTCGGTGCTGTTGGCGGAGAGGGATTGGAAGCCGTGCTCTTCGAGGATGTCGCAGACCAACTGGCAAAGCTGGACGTCGTCGTCCACCACCAAAATCTTCTTGCGGCTCACCGAGGTCTCCGTCGGTCGACGACGTAGGCGCTTTTACCGTGGGACTTGGCCCACGCTTTGAGCTCGCTGGCCAGGGAACTGATCTCCCCCGGGTGGGAGAATTCTCGCGCCCGCGTGGTGACCACCGCCAGCGAAATCCCGACGAAAGGAAACCGGACCTCCTGGCCCTGGCGGGTCTTGCCTTCGATGTAGCCCAATCGCCGGTCGGCCTCGTCATACAGGTCGGGGATCATGCCGTCGAATTTTGCGATCACGTCTTTGCACGCCTGCTCCGCGCGGTCGGGGTGGACAATCGCCACGAAATCGTCACCGCCCACATGGCCGAGGAAGGCCAGTTCATCTCCGGCGAATTCCACGGAGGCCGTCAGGCATTGGGCCGCCAGCTTGATGACCTGGTCGCCTCGGAGAAAGCCGTAGCGGTCGTTGTAGGCCTTGAAATTGTTCAAATCGGCGTAAAGGATGGCGAACTGTTCCTTGGCAGCGATCCGGCGTTCGATCTCCTGGGTGATGCTGGTGTTGCCGGGCAACCTTGTCAGGGGGTTGGCGTCCAATTCTCGGATGTTCCGATGGATGGCCGCGTTCAATCGGGCGAGAAGCCTCGCCGTGTCGATGGGCTTGGTGAGGTAATCGTCGGCGCCGGCTTTGAGTCCCGTCATTTCGTTGCCCGACGAGCTCAACGCGGTGAGCATGAGGATGGGTTTGGTACGAAGCAGGCTTTTCTGCCGCATCAAACGGCAGACTTCGTAGCCGGAAAGGTCCGGGAGGTCGACGTCCAACAGGATGACGTCGGGTGACGTTTCGGCGGCGGCGTTCATGCCGTCCCTTCCGGTATGGGCCAGCGTCACCCGAAACCCGTTATCCTCCAAAAAATCATGCAGGAAATTGGCGATGGGCACCTCGTCGTCCACCACTAGGATCAGGGGGCCGGAAGACGGAGATCGGGGGTCGGAAGTCTCCGTCATAAGATTTTCAGTTGAAGATTTTCGCTTCCACGGATTCGGCGACGGCCCGGCGGGGCACCCAGAACCGGAAACTGGACCCTTTGCCGATCTCGGATTCCGCCCAGATCTTTCCGCCGTGAGCCTCCACGATGCCCTTGGCGATGGCGAGGCCGAGGCCCGTCCCCTTGGGCCCGCCGATCTTCTCCCGCGTGCCGGGGACCTGCTTGAACCGCTCGAAGAGCTGTCCCACAAAATCCTTCGGGATTCCGATGCCCGAATCGACAACGCTCATCACGATCTTCTCGTCGTCGAACTCGCCGCGGATCGTGATGGAACCTCCCTCGGGAGTGAATTTGAAAGCGTTGGAAATCAGGTTGGTGATGACCTGCTTGATCTTCTCCTCGTCCAAGGACACGACGGGCACGTCCTCGGGGACCTCCATCTTTCCCGTCAGCTTTTTCTTTTCGAATAAAGGTTGGTAGAGGTTCAGGATATCCTCGGCCGTTTTCCGTATATTGACGGGAGACTTCCGGATCTCCACCCTCCCGGCTTTGAGTTTGGCCAAGTCCAGGATGTCGTTAATGAAAGTCGTTAAACGACCCGTGCTTTCCTGAATGATTCCGAAAGCCTTGGCTCGTTTTTCCGGTTTGATCTCCTCCAAGGGGCGGGACATCAAGAGTTCGACGTAGCCCGCGATGGCGGACAAGGGTGACCGCAGCTCGTGGGAGACGGAGGAGACGAAATCGTCCTTCAATTGATCGAGCTCTTTGAGCTTCACGGCCATCACGTTGAATTCCTTGGCCAGCAGCCCCAGCTCGTCTTCCCGTTCGAAATGGATCTGGGTGTCCAGGTTTCCGTCGCCCAGAGCCTTGGCTCCTTCCGCCAAAAGTTTCACCGGACGGGTGACGTATCCGGCCAAAACGATGGAGACGAAGACTCCCATGCCCAACGCGACCGCGGAGACGATCAGGATCATGACCTGAGCCTTCGCCGTTTTCTCGCGGATGAGGCGGTCGACTTGGCTCTTATGGAACCCGACGTGGGCGATGCCCTTGTCCTGTCCCTGGAGTTCCACTCCGACGGCCCAATCAATGACGGGTTCGCCGCCGGGCACGTCCATCAACCGTTTGACCGGGCCGGCCGACGTTCCTTCCAGTCGCACGGCGTCGTTGAAGGAGGGAAAGAGGGCCGAAAACACCTCGTTTCGGGGGATGACGAGTTGAACGGACTTGTTGGCGAACACGGCATACGCCAGGCCGGGCACTTCTTTGGGCAGGCGTTGGACGTATTGAGTGAGGAGGACGACGTCGTTGGCCTCGGTGGCCTCCTGGCAGACGCCGCGCAGGCTGCTGAGAATATTGAGTTGGGTGCGTCCTGCCTCTTCCCGGATGGATTTGGACAGGGCCGCCACCAGCGTGAGGGCTATGGAGACAACCACCCCCGTCACCAGGAGGACGGTGACCAAGCCGATGCGGGTGCGCAGTTTCACTTCTGCACCTCGATGACCTTCACGGGTTGGCCGTCCTTCAAATCCTGGGGTTTCTGGGTGATCACCAGGTCTCCCGCCTCCAAACCTTTGGTCACCTGGGAGAACTGACTGGAGACGTAACCCACGGTCACGTCGCGGGCCTGGGCCTTGTTCTCCTTGGTGGCCACGAAGACGCGGGCGCCGGTCTGAGTTTTCTCGACGGCGTCGTTGGGAATGGCGATGGTGTTGTCCTCTTCGAAGATCGTGATGCGGGTGCGGGCGAACATGCCGGGGAGGAGGAGTCCCCCCTCGTTGTCGGCCCGCGCGTCGACGGTGAACGTCTTGGAGTTGCCCTGGCCGATGGGAGAGATCGTCTCCACCCGTCCGGTGAATTCGACCCCGGGATAGGCGTCGACGGTGAGCACCACTTTCTGGCCGGGGAATATCTTGTCGATTTCTTTTTCAATGATGCCCACGCGCACCATCACGCTCTCGATGTTGACCAAGGTGGCGATCCGCTTGGACGGCGTTACGTATTCGCCCACCTCGGCGTCCTTGTCGCCCAGGATGCCGTCCCGGGGGGCCCGCATCATCGTTTTCTCAAGGGCGGATCGGGCCAAGTCCGATTCCACGCGGGCTTCCTCCAGACGTCCGCGAGTGACGCCGCCGAACGCGTAGAGCTTCTCGTACTGGTCCAACTCCATTTCCGCTTTCTTCATCTTGAGGTAGGCATCCCTTTGGGAGAGGCGGGAGATCAAGTCCCCCTTTCGCAACTTATCCCCCTCGCGGAACTCGAAAAAGTCGATGGTCCCTTCGGTTTCGAAGCGGAGGGGGATCTCCGAACCGCCGGCGATGGTCCCCACCGCCACCAGCACGTCCTGGAACTTATCCAACTTCACTTCCATCACGTTCACGGCCACCGTCTCGGCGCCCGTCTTTTTGGTTTCCTTGATTTCTTTCTTGGTGAAAAGGCCGAAGATCTTCACCACTCCCCAGATCAAAAAAATAGCCAGTACGACCAGGGCGCCGATCTTAATCAATTTTTTCTTGCTGAAGTCCCCCCCGAGGCCCGCCGGACGCGGACCGCCGGGACGCGGCGGCTTGGGAAGGGCGAGTTTCGGCGGCGGGGGCAAAGGAACTTTCGCGCCCGGCTTGGGAGGGAGCGCCGGTTTCCCTGTGGCTTTTTCGTCCTTGGGTGGAACGGATGAGGGAACTGCGATATTCGCCTGGGGGTTTTCGGCTTCTTTCGAGACAACAACGCCTTCCGCCGGCGCCGGAGAACCGGCGGGCATCGGGCCCGAATCGGGCGTCGGGGGAACTTCGGAGGTTGGCTTTTCTTCCATCGTGTTTGTAAAGGCGTCGTGAAATTGATTTATATCACAAAAACCCCCTCGCCGTAAAACCGGAAAACGACGGGCCGTTTTTCAGATCGAGAGGCGCTTCCGCCTGGTGAGTATATGTAATAGGACACTACTGTCCCAACGTTAAGTG
>PMLF01000305.1 GCA_003158755.1 Elusimicrobiota bacterium
GCTGGACTCGGCGGACGTCCTCTTCAATAAGCGGGAATACGATAAGGCGGTTTCCTTCTACGACGAGTTCGTGAAGAACAACGCCGGGGATCCCCGCGCGGAACGGGCCTTATACCAAATGGGCCTGGCCCTGTACCGGCAGGAATATTTCACCGAGGCCATCCGCCGGTGGACCCAACTGACCGACGGGTTCAAGAACGGCGCCCTGGCCCCGGACGCCACCTTCCAGACCGGGCGGACTTACTTCGGGTTGGGGCAGTACGACGCGGCGTTCTTGAACTTCAAGAAAGTGTTGGACCTGTACCCGCAAACGCCCCAGGCCAAGGAAGCTTTACTNNACCTCCAACTGGCCCAGTGCCGGTACAACGAGGGAAAGATCGACGAGGCCATCCTCCACTACAAGGCGTTCCTCGACAAATACCCGCAGGACGAAAAAGTGAAAGAGCTGACGGAGCTGATGCAGATGGCGTACTACAAGCTGGGGAAGACCCCCGCCGAGCTCAAGAACTTGGCGGCCCAGTTCCCCAAGAGCAAGTTCACCGCCGACATTTACTGGGAGCAGGGGGCCGACGCGTACAACAACAAGGAATACGACAAGGCACTGGATTTCTTCCAACGTCTCATCTTGGATTTCCCCGACAGTTCCCAGGCCCTGCAGGCCTACTACTACAAGGCGGATTCCTATTTCCTTAAAGGGGACTTCGCCGCCGCCGCCGTCAATTTCAAGAACTTCATCGTCAACTACCCCCAGGATCCCCTGGCCAACGACGGCCGCTTCAAGGTGGCGGTGGCTTACTTCAGCCTCAAGGACTATTTGCAAAGCGCGGTGGCCTTCAACGACTACGTGCAGGCCTATCCCAACGATCCCAAGGCGAAGGACGCCTCCTTGAACATCCCCCTGTGCTACTCCAAGGTCGGGCAAAAGCACCAAGCCATCGATGCCTATGAAACGTACCTCCGACGGTATCCGCAGGACGAAAAGACGGGGTTCATCCAAATGCAGATCGGGCAGGCGTACGAGGACTTGGAGGATTATTCCAAGGCCGTGGAAACCTATAAGAAAAATGGCGTCGACAAGCCCGAGTCTTTCGAGGCGCTCTTCGCCATGGGCCGCTGCTACAAAAAGCTCAAGGCGCCGGCGGAAGAGCGGAAGGCGTACGAGACGTTGAGGGGATTGGACCCCAAGGACAACAAGTTCCGCATGGCGGGGATGGTGGCCCTGGGCGAGATCTATGAGCAGAGCGGATCGCCGCAGGACGCGGCGGGGGTGTATCAAGACATCGCTTCATACAGCGCCGACCCGGATTGGCGGGCGGCCGCGCAGGAGAAGCTTAAAGCGTTGAAGGGAGGGAAGTAGCCATGCACATGGGATTTAAGGAATGGTTCTTAATTAGCCCGTACGTCATCAGCGTCCTCATCCTGTTTTCCGTCTTGGTCGTGACGTATTTCCTGGAGAGGATGTGGGTGTTCCGCCGCGAGGGCAAGTTCCCTCGCAAGGAATGGAACCGGGTCACGGAGTTGATCCGGGAGAGGCGCGCGCGGGACGCCATGTCGCTCTGCGAGGATACTCCCGGCGTGTTCGCCAAGGTCTTCAAGGCCTGCATCCAGGGGGCCGGCGCCTCGCGGGCCGACGCGGAGGACAACATGCTCGTCGAGAAGGAGGACGGCCAGGAGTACCTCCGGAAACGAGTGGGCCTCTTCGGCACCATCAGCTTCATCGCGCCCTTGATCGGGCTGCTCGGCACGGTGTTGGGAGTGCTGCGCGCCTTCAAGGATCTGGCCCTTTCCGGGTCCGGCGGGCCCAGCATCGTGGCCGCCGGCATTTCGGAGGCCCTGGTCACCACGGTGGCCGGCCTCTGCGTGGCCATCCCCTCGGCCATCATCTACAACTACTTCAACTTCCGCCTCCGCGCCGTGTTGGTGGACATGAACTCCTACGGCCAGCGGCTTCTGTTGCTGCTTTTTGAGGAGCGAACGGAGAGATGAAAAAGAAAGTCCTCGATAAAGGGGAGGCGGAGGAGATCTCCGAGATCAACGTCGTCCCCTTGGCGGACATCTCCTTGGTGCTGCTCATCGTCTTGATGATCATCACCCCCATGGTCATGCAATCCATGATCAAGGTGTTCGCCTCCCGGTCCGCGGTGGCGGCGCCGGCGGACCAGAAGAAAGACCTCCTGAAGGAAAAACCCCTTTTCCTTGATATCCGGGAGGACGGCTATTTCCTGAACACCAACAAGATGTCTTCCGACGAGGACTTGTTCATGGGGTTGCGGGGAGAGCTGAGCCGGAAGACGGACCGTTCCGTCATCGTGACCGTGGGGAAAAACGTGCTGCACGGCACGGTGGTCCGGGCCCTGGACGTGGCCAAGCAGGCGGGGGCCGACAAGCTGTCCCTCCTCAAACGGGTGGCGGCCAAAACATGAAAAAGACCAAAGACTTCGGCGGCGCCGTCTCCGGCATCAACATCACCCCCATCATCGACATCACCCTGGTGCTGGTCATCATCATGCTGCTGGCCGCGCCGGTGATGAACATCCCCAACATGGACGTGAACCTGCCCGAGGCCGTGACCACGGAGAGCAAGGAGAAGAACATCTCCGTCAGCATGGGCGTGGACGGGCGCGTGGCCGTGGACGAGGAGATCGTGCCCTTGGAGGCCGTTGCCGCCAAGGTGAACCGGAAACTGAAACACGACAAGAATACCGTGGTGATCATCCGGGCGGACAAGAACGTGTTCTATTCCGACGTGGAAAACCTGATCGAGCTCATTAAAACGACCTCCAACGCCAAACGGATCGCGGTGGCCACCAAACAGAAGCCGCCCCAGAGGGCGCCGTGACCTACACGTCGGACGCTCCCTTGTTCGGCTCCCGGCGGGAATTCTTTTGCCTGGCCGCGGCCCTCGCGGTCCATTGTCTTTTGTTTTTATGGAAGGGGCATTTGGACCATACGGTGCAGGGCGATCCCATCGTCGGGGTGGACTTCGTCGTCGAGGAAGAGGTGAAGCAGGCGCCCGCGGCCCCGCCTCCGGAGAAGGAGGAAAAAGGGTTCTTCAAACAGTTGAAGGAAGCCTTCCAATTTAAAAAACCGGCGGAAGAGCCCAAAAAAGAACTCGCCATGGCGGACACGAGCCACAAGCTCCAGGCCAAGATCGACATGAAGGAATTGAACGACAAACCTTCTTTGGTTGACAAATCGGGGAAGGACTTCAACCGTCCGTTCGCCAAGCTGGATTCCCTCAATTCCGAGGCTCAAGTGCAGTCCAAGCTCACCGACCGCAAGCCCATCGCCGCCGGAGGCGGTCCGTCCTTCGGCGACTTGCCGACGCAGAAGCTTGCGGATAAATCGTTCCGGGTGTCCGCCGCCGATCTCCCCATCCAGGTGGCCCGAAGCGAGGNNGCGAGGGGGGGTTGGCCGGGAAAGCGGATGCGGACGCCCCGGTGATCGCCGTGTCGAAGAAATCGGACAAGGGGTTCCGCAGCGTTTCCAGCGCTTTCTCCGCTCCGCCGGCGGCGGAAGGGGCGGGTTCCTCCGGCGGGAAATCCGGATCCCCCTTGGCAGGTTCCGGGTTCGCCAATTCCGCCATCCTCCAATCCCGGGACACCGCCAACCAAGCGCTCTCGGGTTCGTACGGGAGCGGCGCCTCGGGGGGAGGAGCCATCGGACGGTCCTACTCCGGCTCGGGCCGCGGCTTCGCCTCCGGTTCCGTCCCCGCGGAGGCGGCGGAGGAGGCCCGCAAACAGGTGACCCAGTTGACGCAGAACGTCGTCAAGAAAACCGCCGCCGGAGAGAACGTCAAGTCTCCCTACGCGCTCAGCGGTCCCCTCGCCAACCGGAAGGTCTTGAGCCAAACCCTCCCCGCGCTTCCGGACTGGGCCCAGCGGCAGGGCATCATCACCTACGTCAGTCTCTATTTCTTCGTGCTGCACACCGGCGAGGTAAAGGACAACATCGTGGTACAGCGCACCTCCGGCGATCCCCGCCTGGACAACCTGGCGGTGGAGGCGCTGATGCGTTGGCGCTTCGAGCCCCTTTCCGCCGCGCAGTATGGGCGCGAGCAGTGGGGAATCATCACCTTCAAATTCCGAACGAGATGAGAAAATGAAAAACAAAAAAATGAACCATGGAAAACGGATCCTCCTGGCGGCCGCTTCTTTCGGATGTTCCGCGCTCCTCTTCGCCGAGGAACCGAAAAACATCGGCCCCGGTCAAGAGAATATGGGGTCCGTCGAAGTGAGCGGAGAAGCCAAAGACAAGGTCACCATCGATAAGATGACCCCGCCCATTAAAATCGAAATCCCCGACATCATCGACTCCGTCACCGACAAGACGGAAAAACTCCTTCAAAAAGCCCAACCCATCCCCGCGGAGGACGACTTCGGCCGGTTCAACCGACTGGCTTCCGATCAAACCGCCAAGCCTTGGCTGACGGACTTTCCCGAGCCTCCGTTGATCCGCTTCTTACCGGCGCCGTCCAAGACCGCGGTCGTCGGCTGGCGCTTGGAGGTGACCGACGATCAGGGGAACATCATCCAAACGCTCGAGGGCAAGGGGAACGCCGTCAAGGAAATCCAATGGGACGGCGTGGACAAGACCGGCAAGGTCATCAAGGTGGCCTCCGCCTACTCCTTCCGTTTCATCATCATCGACGAGTTCAAAAACGTCCACACCACCATCGGGAAGGCGTTCAACCTCAAGTACCTCAAGTACCGCGACAAGAAGAACCTTTACTTGGAAATAGCCAACGACTTCCTTTTCGACGAGGACCGTCTCCGGCCGGACGCCGTCCCTCTCTTCGAAAAGGTCCTGGACGTCTTGCGCGAGTATTCCAAATACCCATTCACCGTCGAGTACTACATCGAAAACCCCAAAGGGGAAGCCGTCAAGGCGCGGCAGAACGACATCAGCGATCGGGTCGCCAAGGAAATGCTCCTCCCGCGCGACGACGTGCGATTTTCCTACCAAAAGATCGAAGACCGCGGCGACATCACCCGCTTCGTCATTCACCTCCGCTGAACCCCGCCTTTCCCCGGGTAAAGGGAGGGAGGAGGAAGCCTCGCTCTTAGAAAAACTGCTACGGGCGTTCCGCCCCGGCAATTTCCCCGGCCCTCCCCCGTGATCCCCCCGCTGTTTCGCCCTCCCCTCGCGGAAGTAAAATTCGTTTATGAACACCCTACTCAGCCTCGTCGAAGAAACGTGCGTGCCCATCGGCGCCGATAGTTCGGCGCTTTCGAAGGAGGAAGTCTCCACCCTCCTGTATGAACTACCGGGTTGGACGGTGTCGGAGCGGGGCGGCATTCCGAAAGTGGAAAAGGCTTTCGCCTTCCGTGATTTCGCTCGGGCGCTGGCTTTCGCCGACCGCGTGGGAGCCATGGCCGACCGGGAGGACCACCATCCGGCGTTGCTCGTGGAATGGGGCCACGCGACGGTATCGTGGTGGACCCACCGGATCCGCGGCCTTCACCGCAACGACTTCATATGCGCCGCCAAGACGGACGCGATCTATCTTGGTTGAGTTTCACCTCGGAACGAGGACCCCCGAAAGGCCAGGAGGAAGGTTCATGGACGGAAGACGATGGTTGGTCTGTGGCGTAATCCTTGGAATGATCCCTTCATCGGCGTGGGCGGAAAAAGCCCGTGCGATCATCGCCGGAACCAAAGCGGGCGTACCGGTGGCGGGGACCGTAATCCTGGAGGACACCAAAGAAGGTTTGAAGGTCGACGCCGAAATCACCCAGGCTCCGGCGGGGCTTCACGCGTTTCATATCCATGAGTTTGGCGCCTGCGGAGACGAGGGAGGGGCGGCCGGGTCCCATTACAATCCCGGCGGCCACCCTCACGGCGACGTGATGAAGGGCGGCGTGGAAATGGTCCACGCGGGGGACTTCGGCAACCTCACCGTCGGCGACGACGGGAAGGCATCCCTCCATGCGGTGGTTCCGGGTTTAACGTTGAGTTATGGAAAATACTCGGTCGCCGGCCGGGCGTTCATCCTCCATGAAAAGGCGGACGACTTCAGCCAGCCCGTCGGAAACGCCGGTTCCCGTATCGGCTGCGGTCCGATCCTCCTCACCAAAGAATGATCTGGAAGAGCCGCCGGGGGACCGGCGTCCGTCGTTGTTGAGCCATGTAAAAACAATGCCCTACCCACCGCTCGTGCTGAGCTTGTCGAAGCACGACAAGTTACCGACGATCTTGGCTCACCCTTCGACAAGCTCAGGGTGAGCGGGGTTTAAGGTTTTGTTTTTATAGGCATCAACACTACTGTCCCAACGTTAAGTG
>PMLF01000324.1 GCA_003158755.1 Elusimicrobiota bacterium
TCGTAGCCGGTGGTCATCATGCCCACGGTCACGCAGACGCGTGCTTTGCTGGTTTTGTAGGCGGGCAGGATGTTGCCCGAGCCGAGGAGGTTGTTGTTGGTGAAGTTGATGGTGAACTGCTGGGCGTCGGGGATTTGCGAGGTGACTTGGACCGCGAAGTCGGACTGGTATTTGCCGGGGAAAAGGCGGTCGGCCATTTGGTTCAGGATCTGCGCCAGTTTGGCCGCATGGTTCTGGCTGACGGCGTAGATGATGGACTTGCCGATTTCCCCGCTGATCGGGTCGCGGAGGGCGTTTTCAAGGAAGGTTTTGCAGAAGAGCTGATTGGTGGCGTCCGAAAAGAAGCGTTTCTCGAACTCCCGCTGTTTGAAGGATTCTTTCTGATCCTCGCCGGCGTCGTCGGTGAAGGTGACGACGAAGCCCTCTTTGGAAAGCAGGTCCGTGGTGATTTCGGTGCGTGCGTCCACCACCGTGGGGTTGACCAGGAAGCCGTCCTTCACCCCGTCCAGCAGGGAGTAGCGATAGGTGGGTTGGCTTTTCTCGCAGCCGAACGTGCGGTAAGTGTCCAGCAGCAGGCGGCGCTCGGACTCGCGGGGGTCGCGCGCGGTGGGTTCGGTTTGGCGGAACCGCTTGAGATAGTCCTTGGGCGTGGCGGTGAGGCCGAGCTTGTAGCCCACGAAGTAATCGAACACGGCGCGGGCGTTGCCGCCGATGGAACGATGGGCTTCGTCGGAAATGACCAGGTCGAAGTCGGTGGGCGAAAAGAGCCGCTGGTATTTGTTGTTGAAAAGCAGGGACTGCACCGTGGTGACGACGATTTCCGCCCGGCGCCAGTCGTCCCGGTTTTCTTTGAAGATCACCGTCTTGAAGTCGGCGGACAACAGGGCCGCGAAGGCCTTCTTGGCTTGATCCTCCAGTTCGAGGCGGTCCACCAGGAATAGAACACGGCTGGCGTTGCTGGAACGGAGGAAAAGCTTGATGACGGCGGCGGCGGTCAGTGTTTTGCCGGTGCCGGTAGCCATCTCGAAAAGGAACCGATCTTTCCCGTCCTTAACCGCCTTTTGCAGGGCGTGGACGGCTTTCAATTGATAGGGGCGCAAGAACCGAAGTTTGTTGGCTTGGATGTATCCGGGACGCTCGGCCTCGTTTTGCCAGGCCGCATCGGATTGGTAGTTGGGGCGCTGGGTGAGAACGATGTAATCGTCGCCGACGTGGTCCTCGATGAGTCGTTGCGGATTCGGCGTGACTTGCCGGTAACCCGCCACCGAGTCCGGCGTGGGGAAGGACGTGATGAGGTAAGGGTTGCCGCGTTCCAGGTCCCAGAAATAATGCAGGTTGCCGTTGGAGAGGATGACGAAGCGGCAGTTCAGAGATTTGGCGTACTTGCGGGCCTGCTCTTTGCCGACGAGGGGATTCTTGTCCTCTCGCTTGGCCTCGAGGACGATGAGCGGGAACCCTTTGGCGTCGAGCAGGAGAAAATCGACGAAACCTTTGCCGGTTCGCTCGAAATCCTCGCCGAGGGCTTCCAGGTCGGACCATTTAAGCGTGACCGTGGACTCGAGGCGGATGTTGGCGGACGCGCCTCCATCCGGGAAGAAACGCCAGCCGGCCGCCTCGAGCAGTTTGTTGATCTTGATTCGGGCGGCGGCTTCTTTATCGGCCATGGGCAATGTCCCTTTTTATCGTGAGAGAGCTTCGCGGATTCCTTCGGACAGGGTGGGGTGGGCGAAGATGACGGACCGCAGGGCGGCGGCGGTCATACGGGCTTTCAGCGCCGTGGCGAAGACGTGGATAAGCTCTGTGGCGTGGGGACCGACGATCTGGGCGCTCAACAAAAGTCCGTCGGGTTTCTTTTCCGTGATGACTTGGATGAAACCCTCGGCCTCGTTGGACGCCAGGGCTTTGGGCGACCCTTGGAAAAAGAACCGCTGGGATTTGGTTTCGATCCCCTTGGCCTGGAAATTGGCCGTCCATTCCCCGACGCTCGCCACCTCGGGCCAGGTGTAGAGGCAACGAGGGACCAGAGAGTTGTCGTACGTCCGTTTCTCCCCGAAATAGTGGTCGACGGCCGTCTCGGCCTGGGCCGCGGCGGCGTGGGCCAAAAGAGATATTCCGTTTACGTCGCCGACGGCGTAGATGGAAGCGACGCTCGTCTTCAGGAATTCATTGACCGGCACCCGGCCCTTCTCCAAGGTCACGCCCGCCGATTCCAAACCCAAGTTTTCCGCCGACGGCCGCCGGCCCACGCAAACCAAAACCTCCTCCGCTTCCAAATCCTCCCCCGTGGACAACCGCGCGGTCCAGCCGACGGCCTCGTGGGACAACCGTTCCACCGTCGATCCCGCGACCACCCGCAGACCCCGTTTCTCAAAGGCTTGACGGAGGACCCGCACCGCCGCCGAATCTTCCCCCGGCAGGAGGTCTTCCATCTTTTCCAGCAGGACGACCCGGGAGCCCAGCTCGTGGAAGAGACAGGCGAACTCGCATCCCACCGCGCCGCCTCCGACGACGAGGAGGCTTTTGGGAATTCGCGGAAGGGAAAGTACGCGGTCGGAATCGAGGATGCCGTCCCGGAAAGCGGGGAAAGGCTCCGGCAGAAAGGGCCGCGATCCGGCGGCCACGACGGCGGCGTCAAAAGCGACTTCGTCGCCGTTCACGTAAACGGTATGAGCATCCTTGAAGCGGGCTTCGCCCCGCAACACCTCGACCCCCAACTTTTTTAAATGGGCGGCCAAACCGTTCCGCAGACCGGCGATGATATTGGATTTCTTCTTTTGGAGTTCGTCCCACCGGACGGAGAGGGTCCCGTCCATATAGGCGCCGGCGCCTCTCGCTTGGCTTAAAAGACGTCCCGCTTCGAGGAGGACTTTGGAAGGGATGCACCCGCGGTTGAGGCAGACGCCGCCCAGCTCCCCTTTTTCGACGAGGGTGACCCGGGCGCCGCGGGCGGCCGCGCGCTTGGCGGCGGCTTCGCCGCCCGGTCCGCTTCCGATGACGAGGACGTGGGGGGAAGACAAGGTTATTCCACCGTCACCGACTTGGCGAGGTTCCGGGGCTGGTCCACGTCGCAACCGCGAAGGATGGCGATGTGGTAGGCCAGGAGCTGCAGAGGGACCACGTTGACGCTAGGGCTCAAGAACTCCGGCACGTGGGGAAGGAAGAGGACGTCTTCCGTCAAACCGCGGGCGCGCTCATCGCCCTCGGTCGCCAGCAGGATGATCCGCCCGCCCCGGGCCTTGACCTCCTCGACGTTGGAGATCACTTTTTCGTACACCGCCGATTCCGTGGCGATGGCGACCACCGGCATGGTGGAATCGATCAGCGCGATGGGCCCGTGCTTGAGCTCGCCGGAGGGATAGCCCTCGGCGTGGATNNTAGGAGATCTCCTTCAGCTTCAGGGCACCTTCCAGCGCGATGGGATAGTTGAGGTTCCGCCCCAGGAAAAGGAAGTTGGTGGCGTGATGGAACTTGCGGGCGATCTCCTGCACCTGCTTTTCCAATTTCAGGGCATCGCTGATCCAGTGCGACAAGTGGAGCAGGTCGTTCATGATCTCCTTCGCCTGGGCCGGAGAAAGCGTCCCCCGCATGACGCCGCCGTTCAAAGCGAGGAGGGTGAGCATGGTGATCTGCGCGGTGAACGCCTTGGTGGAGGCGA
>PMLF01000028.1 GCA_003158755.1 Elusimicrobiota bacterium
TCTCTGAGGGAGATGATACTCTCACTCCCGATCAATTGGGTCTGATTATCACTCATTACTTGCATGTAAAGGGAGAGAAAGGCGACATCCTCCGTACCCGATCCGCCAGCCGCGCGTTTGATCGTTTTGCCGTAAGTAAGGGTTTAAAGCCTATCATCGAAACTCGCGTAGGTTCCAAGCATTTCGCAAAACATATACAAGACCTGATGGTGGGAGTGGAAGCCGACGGCAGCCTGTTCTTTCGGTACAATAATCAGGTATTCGCGGATTCCGCCGTCGCCGAGGCGGCTTTATTGATGGAAATCATTTCCGAAAAAGGAGGCCTCAAAGGTTATTTGCATGAAATCGAGTATGCCCAAGGGCAAGGGAAATCGATCCCTTTACAGAGAGATTTCTGGGTCGACAAGAAAACGGCGCGTTCAATCCTTGCTCTCCGCGATGAGGCCGCCCATTTTTCCAAACGTCTGGCTCAATCCCTTAAAGAACAAGGGATTGAAAAGGAAGTAAGTGAAGTCGACATCCAAAAGCAGGAAGGGATCTACGTGGGTTTCACCGATGGAACTTGGGTGATGTTCCGTTTATCGGGCTCGTCTCCTGTATTTCGCATCAACGCTGAGGTCAGCGGCAAGGAACCGCACATTGCAATTCCTGTCCTCCTAGCAACAGAAGCACTCATGAAAGAAATGGCGGGAGGGAAGGGTAAGCATAGAAAGTTCTCCTTGGCTGAAAACGCGTGGGCCGGAGTGGTGGCGGTCTTGCTGGGCGCGGCTCTTAGCTATATCGCTTTACGATATTTCGGCATGGAGAATATGTCCTTGTCGGGTTTTCTGGCGTCGGCGGCGGGTCTGGTTGTCGCCTCGGCGGGTTTCTGGTCGGCGGGGATGTTAGGGAGGGATGGGTTAAACGTCGTCAGGCTCAAAAGGGCGGCGTCGAACGAAATCCTTCCGGAGGAAGCTCGCGGTTTGGCCGACTCTTTGTTCCGGGTCTTGAAAGACCGCACGGGGATCGAGGCCGGCGTTATTATTGATCCGTCGTTGGGGCAGAAGGGGCGGGCGGAGGCCACCGTTTCAGGGAACCAACTCCGCGCGTCGCCGTGGCTGGCCCTGGTGGCTTCCATCGGCAGCCGGACCGCTTTTGAAGCGGCCGTCCGCGATGGGCGTTTGAATTGGGAGTCCGGAGAAGCCGGCTATATCCGGTTCATGAAGATGCGGGAAAACCTCCTCCGCGCCGTCATCGACCGGCACGAGGCGGTGCGTTTGCGCCTCAACGCCCGTAACCCCCTCTTTTGGTCCAAACATCCCACCCTTCAAACCTTTGTCGTTTACTTCACCAAACCTTTCCGCGCTATTTCTCAGATTTTGACCGGGCTGATCGTCCGTTTGATTCGGGGCGTTAACGGTCGTAGTGGGGACAATACGTTCACCGGTCTTGGTCGAGAAGCTTTTTCCGGCGAAAGGCCATGGGATTACGGACACCCGACCTCGTCTGGTGGGATCAGCGGGTCGGTCCCGGTTGCCGCGGCCGCACCTGCCGGTGAAAAATATGAGGGCGTCGAGATGTATCACGTGACGACGTTGCGCGAATGGAACGCGCAGAAAGGCCATCCGGAATACCGGCCGCCCCGGTTCGCCAACGACGGGTTTATCCATTTTTCGGCCGACAAGGCGACGGCCCTGAAGATGGCCAACCGGTTTAATGGAAACTCGATTGAACCGATCGTCCTTTTACGAGTGAACACGAGCAAAGCCGCCTTGGGCGGCCGCGTTCAGATAGACGGCGGAAAGAAGGATTATCCACACCTCTACGGTTTGATGCCGATGGATGCCGTCGCCGAGGAAATCGTGTTGGAACGGGATGGCGAGGATCGCCTGGTTGCTCCGGTTATAGGTTTTCCGGAGCAGCTTTACGGTATTCAGAGAGCTCTGCAGGAACGGACCCTAAGGCGCGGTTTGGCCGCCCTCGTGATGGGGTTCGCTTTAGTTTCCGGCTTGTTTATTGTCGAAGCTCTCCTGAAAGATCAAAAAATCACAATGGGGTTAGGTGCCTCAATTTTATCGGCATTTGCGGTGTTCGTCTTATCCATCGCGCTGGCTCAAAGGCTGTGGCACGTCGGATCGATGGCGGCGGGACCCGTTGTTTCCCGGGCGCTGGCGGATTTTGAGCGCGTTTCCCAAGACGACAAGGATCGGTTGACGGAGTTGATCCCCTTGCAGCGGGACCTCCTGCCCCTCAATCCCACGAGCAGTCCGGCACATCAGGCGGCACAGGAAAGGGCCCTCAACCTGAACGCTCTTCGCTGGTTCGCTTTCTTCCGGGGAAATCCGATTGCATCGGTCGAGGATTTAACGCCCGATGAGCAACAGCTTTTGGACGCCCATGCCGTGTCGTTCGAGACCGCCCAGACGTTGAGGCAGTTGATGGATAATTTCCGCAAGCTTCAATCGGCCTATCCTAAAGAAGCCGGCGAGCAATTCGGCGCCCATGCGACGGCGGTGATGGAAGCCGCGGCCCGCAAGGCCGGGGAAAGAAAATTACCTTTCAACGCCTTGCAGGCGTTGATGGGGACCTTGCTCCGCGAGCGTGAAATCTATTCAAAGCAGCCGAGCGAGAAGATACACCAGGAAGCCCTGCAGACCCTGTTGCAGGCCTCCTCCGCTTGGCCCCGGAACATTTTTCAGAGGGCTTGGGACGGGGCACGAGCCATCTTAGGGTTTTCCGTCCGACGGACTTCTGCGCTCGGCGCTCCGTATCGGCCATGGAAATGGCGGCTCGCCGCCTTGTTTAGACAGCCCGTGGCCAACGTCCAGGACCTGGGGGCGGCCTTGCTGGACAACGTCAACGGTAGAAGGGCCATGGAGGAACTGGCCACGGAGGTCGCCGCCCGCGCTGCCTTGAACGAGGTCATCGTTTTCACGACCACCTTGCCCAAGGATAAAGCAGGCGATCTTNNGACCGACCACCTAATCGTGATCTCCGAGCATCCGGAATTGATGACGCGTCTGGGCCTCTACGACGTGGGGAAGATCTACAACTATCTGAAAACGTTGCCGGGCGCTTTGAAGGATAAGGAAAAATTCCGGGCGACGTTCTCGGCCCTGGGGGATCTGTCCCAGATCGACTTGACCACCGTGCCGGATGATTTGGTGGACCTTATTCGTTTCGCGGTTTTGGATTTCTTCAAGAATATGACGATCCAGCGGCCCGCGCTGTCGGAGGATGAGAGGAAGGCCGCCAAGATCCTGACCTACGCGTAAGGATCACCACCGTCGAGTTTGATGGGCTGTTCTTGATGCCCAGAGGGAACCCCGGGTCACCTCCTCCCGGGGTTTCTTTTTGTATGAAATAGATTTATACTAGTAGTATAAAATCCCCCTCAATCCCCCTTTTTCAAAGGGGGAGGAAAATCCCGTTTCAGGGGGAGGATCCCGTTTCAAATGGGGAGAAAAAATTCACAACTAACTCTTGGGGGAATTAATCTCCCTATATTTAAGGGGGAGGAT